>JANNCC010000210.1:0-11918 GCA_031386125.1 Chitinophagaceae bacterium | reverse complement strand
GACACCGGCTACCGTTCAAATTAATGGCCGTGATATGAAGATGAGTGCAGCAGATGTGGCCACCATGCTTAAGAGTTTGCCACCAAATTCAATTGCAAAAATAGAGATACTAAAAACTCCTTCTGCCAAATACGATGCATCCAGCAGTGGTGGTATTGTAAATGTGGTATTGAAAAAAGGAGTGAAGATTGGAATGACAGGCAGTGTAAACGGCGGACTGCAACAAGGTACTTATGGCAACCAGTTCATCGGCTTTAGTCTTAACAATAATGACGGTAAAAGGAGTTCTTACATCAATCTGAATTACACCAAAAGGAACAGCTATGAAAAGATTGTTACTGACCGCCTGTTTGCCCCGGATTCAATGCTGAGCCAGGATGCTTTTACTAAATATCCGGCTAACGCCTGGTTTGCTGGTTATGGTCTTAATTATTCAGTAGGGAAAAAATGGAATATTGATTTTTCGGGCAGTGTTAATCTTAATAACTCTGACAATAACACAGATAACCAGAGTGTGATTCAAAAAATAAGCACCTCACAAACATTGACCAGCAATCTGAATCATGTAAATAACAAAGGGAGTTCACTTGTTATTGGTAATGGCGTTGAAACCAACCTGAAAGTTGATTCCTTGGGATCTGAATGGGAAAACAATGTTTTTTACTATTATTCTCATCATACATCTGATCAGTTATTTGCAACCACTTTTTATAGTCCAGCGGCTCCTGTTACCGGCGGAGATGGAAGTGGCGATAATCGGAGAAATCTTTTCGTTGCCAAATCCGACTTGAAGCTGAAATTGAAAAAAAAGCTCACGGTTGAGACAGGTGCAAAAACATCTGTTCACACATATAAAAACATCACCAATTATTTCAGGGAAACAAGTGGAGTAAGAACAAAGGATAACAGCCGGACTAATACTTTCAACTATACTGAAAATATCAATTCCGCTTATTTGCAAGGGTCAAAAACATTGGGAAAGGACTTTGTCATTAAAACTGGCGTACGATTAGAGAACACCAACATGAGAGGCCGGCAAATAATTCCTGACGATACCACTTTCAATATTCATCGTACCGATTTGTTTCCTTACATCTATCTCAGCAAAAGTGTGATGAAGATTGCCGGATATGATTTAAGAGCTTATCTCGTTTATCGCCGTACCATCAGCAGGCCGGGGTATGATCAACTGAATCCTTTTCCAAGATATATTGACCAGTATCTTTCAGAAGTTGGTAACCCTACACTTCGTCCGCAATTCAATCAGAACTATGAAGCAAATGTGAGTGTAGATGAAAGACCTATCCTTGCTATAGGAGTAAACGATACAAAAGATATTTTCACCAATGTTGTTTATCAATCCGATACTAGCCAGAGCCAGGCATATCGTACTTATGATAATTTGGGGGGAAATAAAGAATGGTATTTCCGTGGGCTTGGTGCATTACCTCCCGGCGGCAGGTATTTCTTTGTATTAGGAGCACAGTACAATCATAATTTCTACCAGGGGTTATATGAAAACAAACCTCTCTCTTTTAAGAAAGGCACCTGGACATTCTTTACTTACCAGACTTTTAAAGTTGATAAACGTTCCGTTATTACCTTAAACGGGTTTCTGAGATTGAAAGGGCAACAGCAATTTTATGAACTGACAACTTTCGGTACATTAAACACCAGCATCAACAGAAAATTCTTTAAAGAAAAGCTGATAGTTACGTTAAGCCTTAGCGATATGTTTGCTACTAATAAAAATGAGTTTACCATCAACCAGGGTTCTGTCAATGCCAGCGGTTTCAGACAATCAGATACAAGAAGGGTTGGCATTAACCTCCGGTACAACTTTGGCATTCGAAAGAAAGAGGAGAATAATAATCTGTTTAATATAGAGCCCCCGGTAACGAATTAATAATACGGTAACAAAATAAAACAGATCAAGTCGCCAATAAACCTTACCTTTGTCCTGTTAATTTGAGCGATAAGAGCATTTTGTAAGTGAACGATTTTTTCTGCTACGCATTTCCTGCTAATAGTTAGTCTTCTTTACCCTTGCGTTATTCTCAAGCATTTTTAAAAGTTAATTTTTTTACATGAACATTTATGTTTCAAATTTAAGTTTCGCCGTAGTGGATGAAGACTTGAAAAGTTATTTTGCTGAGTACGGAGAAGTTACTTCAGCTAAGGTTATTATGGACAAATACACAAACCGCAGCAAAGGCTTTGGTTTTGTGGAAATGAGTGATGATGCTGCTGCCCAGAAGGCAATTGCTGAACTGGATGGTGCTACTGTTGATGGACGTTCTATCAAAGTAAGTGTTGCCAAGCCAAAAGAGGAAAGACCTGAAAGAGGCGCAAGACCTGCTTACTCAAATAATCGTTGGTAATAACAACTGATTCTATTTTAAAAGCCCCGTCTCACAAAGACGGGGCTTTTTCATTTCCCCACCTGCAATAAAAAATCCCGTTTCTATTCGAAACGGGATCAATTCTTTTATCATTTGCCTAGTATATGAACTATGCTCTTTGTTTTGCCTTTGCTGCCGGTTTTTTGGCGGCAGTTTTACTCTTGCTCTTCTTTATAGCTGCTTCTAATGCAGCACTCAGGTTGGCAAAGGTTGGCTTCAGCGTAAATGGTACATCATTGATAAAGAAAGCAGGAATTTCTTTAACGCCACGGTTAATACCTTCTTTCAGATCATCCTGCACCTGCCAGCCATATACTCCATTCACCAACTCATCCAGAAATTTTTTATTATGTACACCAGCTTCTTTGCTATGCAGTTTCAAACTGGTAGTGCCAAGATTACGACGGTTCGCAAAAAGCACATTGTGCATTTCCCAAAACTTTCCTTCCTGTCCTGCAGCCACTGCCGACTCACTGGCCTTCAGGCTGCGCTGATGGATTAATGTCAATGGAAAATGACGGAACTGAAACCTTATTTTTCCTTCGTACTCGTTCAGCAATTGCTTTACTACCTCGTTGACTTTAGCACATTCCTCACTTTCATACTCGCCAAATTCCACAAGTGTAACCGGGGCATCAATATTGCCCACAAACATTTCTTTCGGTTCGATAATAATTACATCGTCTTTTTTGAATGCCATTATAGTTCTCCTTTTTTAAGCTCATCCCTTACCTGGCTCTAAGCTTATATTAATCTATTAACAAATTCCCAGCCATTTGGTTGAAAGAAAGGCAGTTATGCCAATCCGGCACAACCCGGAATCGGTTGAAGATAATATTTTTCTGCACCCTGCCAAATCCACTTATCAGTAATTTCCTAACACAAAAGTCCCATTTTGATAATCAGACAGTTAGGGCTTAAAAAATAGATTATTTAACTCAACCATTAACAATACCGGAGATAACGTCATACGTAATTGTGTCACACCGAAATATGTCCGCTAAGCCAACACGGCCATTCAGCAGGGATATTTTGCATTTATGCGACTTCCTTAAAAGTAAAAGGTCACTTGGATATCTTTGAATACTTAAAACAAATACGCTGATTAGTAATGATTTAAGCCCCTGATTCCTTAGTTGGCGGTGCTGATAAACATCATAAATTGGTTTGAAAGCCCAATATCCTCCAGCTACTTTTACATTATTAAAGCAACATCAAATTGCTTTTCCGGTGTCTCTGCCTGTAAGCAAACTGGCAGAGACACCGGAAACCATAACTACTACTTGCCCTTTTGTTTGCCCCTTGTTTCTGCTTGCCGCCGATTGCAACCCATCAACTTTTTTGTGGAAACAGATTATTAACCTTAAAACTTTAAACTATGAAAAAGATTTTCAGCAGCAATCGTCTAATCGTTATTGCATTTTTTACAGTGTTCTCAGTAGCTATGCCGCCGGCAGTAATGGCAAATGACAACAACCCGGCTGTACCGGTGGAATTGAAATTTGCGGGGCTGATTAAAGACCAGTCACTGTTTGAGTTGAATTTTTCCGGCAGTGTGCGGCAGGATGATTTCACAATTATTATCAGTGATGAGTATGGTTCCATACTCTACAAGGAAAGTATTAAAGGGCAAATTTTTACCAAAAAATTTTTGCTCAACACCGATGAAATTGGTGACAACACCCTACGGTTTGAAGTCTTATGTAACAAAACAAAAAAATCGGTGATCTATGAAGTGAATCGTAACAGCCGCTTTGTTCAGGACATTGCTATTAATGAAATGAAGTAACCTGACCTTTTGATTAGTCACTCTGCAGGGCCTTATGTGTCCTGCAGTTTTTATTTATCCAGTTCATAAACACATTAGCAGAAACTCCCCAGAGCTATTTTAAATTCTTGCTGCCGTTGCAGTATTTCTGAAAGCATTTATCACAAAACCGGCATTCTGGAACAGCAGTGTTTCATTTACTGTTAGCTGTGTTTGATTTTTATCGTCCGGCCTGGCTATCTTGATATTGTATTCCTTATTGAGCTTTTCCTGAAATTTTTTCCCATCAATTTCTTTGCTGATTTGAAGCTGGTAAATATTAGTGCCTCCATCCAATGGGTTGATTTTAATACCCGACAGTTTATTAAGTGCTGAAAATATTTCATCAGCCCTTTTGATAGATTCTTGAAGGCGGTCTTCCACTCCTTCGAGGCGATGAAGAGCCATAACAGCATTTGTCCAGTTGCCATACATACTACCGCCATGCACTTTGATAAGATGCGGCATTTTATCCATTACTTTCTTTTCACCGCAGAGTATAGCACCAGCACTGGCACCCAAATATTTGTACAGTGAGATATAGATAGTATCAAAATAAGATGCATATTCTTTAATACTGATGCCTGACCATGCAGCCGCCATGTGTACTCTTGCCCCATCCATGTGCAATTTGATATTATTGCTGCGGCAGTATTCGCTTATCTTTTTTATTTCTTCGATTGGCACCATTCTTCCATCAGCTCTCCGCACCGGATTTTCAATAGACACTGCACCAACGCCACTTGTAAACACCTCCTGATCTTTTAGTGACTCAACGGCCTGCTTTAACACATCCGCCGTAAAATAGGTTGCCCCTTTTGCCAATGGCATCAGCCGCTTTTGAAAAACAGATTGTGCCGCATCCGCTTCGTCCCGATACACATGGCTGGTGTCCTGAACAAACACTTTGGTATTTTCTCCGGTTAGCACCGCAATGGCTAATTGATTCGCCATTGTTCCGCTTGGCATAAAGACAGTCTTTTCCTTACCAGTAATTTCTTCAAACTTTTTTTCTAACGCTGCCACTACTCCGCCGGTGCCATAGCGGTCTTTTTCAATAACAGCTTTACTATTGATTTGCTGTAGCTGTTCTATGTATTGAGCTGGCTCATACATAATACCGTCGCCAAAAAAGCGGATGACAATATCATTGGCCGGAGATTGATTCTCTCTTTTATCAGCAGCCAGCATTGAACCAGCAGGTATGAATACCGGTAGAATAGTAAGGCTGGATGCCTTCAGAAAATTTCTTCGGTTGAAGTTGGTCATAATGGCCTGTTTATGTGTTGCGTAATTTACGAAGAATACCCTTGAGCTCTTCGCCAGCGGAAAATTCATATTGTAACGGGCTGCATATTGACCATACGCTGTAAAGACAGCAGGGTAATAAACGACATTGATAGTGAAACTGCTTACAACAATGCCGTTATACTTTTTTGCAACACTTGTAATGGCGGGAAGATTGTTGATTACTGAAGACTCTACCGGTCATAAATTTTCAATTTGAAGGTTTCGGCTCCTTACCGCCCGGTTGCAGTAGGTACATTTCATACGATGACAGTTTCTTGTTGCTGCCTTCCACAATTTTGTATTGATGAGACAATATCTTGTTATACTCAAAAGCACTTACGATAGCGGCTTTGAAAATTTCTAATGCGGACTTAGTGGTAGTGGTATTTTTATATAAAAAGATAAATCCGGTGCCAGCATTTTCAGGGTCTTTTATCCCCGAGGCAGCAATAAATCGTTGAACGGCATTTTTAAGTTCCTGGCCATTGGTAAAAGTTCCTGATACTACCAATTGTGCTGAAGGGATAATCTCTACTGAAGAAGAAGCTCTTGACACACATTTACCGGGCAAGCCACTGAGTTCAACTGTTGCTGTTACAAATATGCTGTCGAGATCTTTTGTTTCTACCTTAAGCACTGATGTGCCTTGTCCGGAGATAATCGTTCCGGCACTGATTGTCCAGTTATAAGTAACATTTGAAGGAGCATTTTTTGTTATCGCTATAAATACAACTGTGTCGCCGGTTGCCACTTCATAGGAAGGGGATTGAACCAGTATGCCAGGGCAGTTTTGTGCCCGGGCAATTAATAAAGTGAAGAGGGCTATTGAAAGGCTAAGTAGTTTTTTCATCGCTGTTCTGTTTTTGTACAAATAAAAATACAATAATTGCAATAAGTGATGTTTTATTGCGGGAAACGGCGAGTCCAGCCACTACATTCATTTTATAGCCAGCTACTGTTGGCCGGGAACATTGACTGGGAACATCGACTGGGAACATTGACTGGGAATGTTTACAGCTGGAAACCCGGCTGGGAAAAAAAGTTATTGATTTTTTCATTTTTACATGCGATTTCTTCAGCAGCGTATTCGATTTTCGGCCGTAGTTGGTATTTTCTTCCACCAACCACTTGAACTAAAAAACAACCAACTACCTTTCCATAACTGCGCTAAAAACAAAAATCAATGCCAAAAATCCCCGGCTATGCAATACTTGCAGCTCCGCAGTTTTATTCCATGGCTTCCAGCTATCCCCGATATAAAAGAATCTACCAGCACCTTTTTTTCGTTTTCACTAAACCTCTTATTGCTATAAACAAATCAGGCGAAAGCAGTGCCTCCATGGTCTTTGCATATCACAGTCTATCCCGAACTTGATTCGGGACAGCGAGTCTTGCATTATCACTACAAACCCAATAAACACTTTCCAAACAATCGGAGTCCAGGTGCGTTGACCGGACAAAAGGGCGGCCTGTCCTACACTCGATTCGGGAAGCATTCTTTTGTCCTTGAATTTTTTTACTTTTTGTATCAGGACAAAAGTAAAAAAAGAACTAAATACTCCCAGTTGCTCGCAGTGTGCAATAGATAAAAGAAAAGACACCCAATCCCAACAGGATTGAATATGAATAACCACCGGTGCCACCAGTCGCAATTACTCTCTAAGTTTTGGTTAGTGTCACCATCAGTTGTAGAGGCTAAAATAAAGAGGAAATAAAGATTGTAGAGGCTGTGTAGCATAAAGCAGGTAGTTTATGCTATTTTGGGTCTTGCTTTTTTAAACTCCTGTTTAGTGAATAATAGAAAAATATTTATTGCTCTCCTGCTTTTCTTTATTGTATCACCAATAGCTGCACAGATCATAACGCCAGGTAAAATTCATCATTCCAATTTATCTGCTACAGACAGTAGCCGGCATAAAAAGAAAATAATTAATAACAGGTGGCATCCTTATGCCGGGTTTCATGTTTCCGGCGACGCCGGTATGTATTACATTGGCCCCTCTTTTCAGGCGGGTACAGATTTTTATATCCGGGAAAGATTATTGCTCAGTACTTTTTTTCAGTACTTCCAGGACAAGCTACACACTACCGGGCCAGGTGGTTTTTTTGAAGATGGGAAATACAGAACACTTACCGCTGCATTATTAATTCAGGCTAATACGTCTAAAAAAACAACTGGCAGAAGTTTTTTTATGGCAGCAGGTATGGCCGTTCAAAACCGGGTTGATACTGCTAACACCAGTTACGACCATTGGAATGACAGGCGGACAACACTAACACCGGCATTCCGATTTGGATATTTCTTTACCCTGAACCGCCATAAACTATCTATCGAAATAAACGGAACCGGGCCTTATTCGTATGGAGATGAAAATTCCGGCGTAATAGAAATATTAACGCAGGTTTCGCTGGGCTGCAGATATATATTTTAATCTCCCCTCCCGGCTCTGCAAGGCTTGCAGCCCCGCAGTTTTATTCTATGGCTTCCAGCCATTCTGTAATAAGTGAATTTCCCAGCACCTTGTTACGCCGTACTTTAAAACACTAATTACTTTAAACACTCCCAGGCGGAACATAGTGCCTTTCGGTGTCAGCCATATCACGCAGCGGAGTCTTGCCCTATCCCCTGCAAAACCAATAAACAATCATCAAAGCATCGGAGTCTCTGTGCGCAGGCCCGGAAAAAAGGCGGAGCATTCTTTTTTTCTTAATTTTTTTGTTACTTTTTGTATCAAGACAAAAAATAAACAAAGGACTAAGCACCAGCACCATAACAATTCAGTAAAAGGGGATAATTAAAAAGCCGCCGCCTTACCTTGTTGAAGGCAGGCGGTTTTTCACATCAGGAAAAAGTTATCTTGTGCCAATGAAAAAAATGATTCTCACCTCCCTTTTAGTAACAATCTGTTCAGGAGTATTCTCACAAAACATCACCACAAAATTCGAACAGTCAGGCAGCACACAAACACCTACCTATTTCGAAATCATTGACTGGTGGAAAAAACTGGACAATCAATCCCAATACATTAAAATGATGCCGATGGGAATCACTGATGCCGGCTACCCCTTGCATCTTATATTAATATCAGGTGATAAAGATTTCGATATTCAATCAATAAAGAAAAAAAATAAACGGGTCATACTTATTAATAATGGAATCCATCCTGGTGAACCAGATGGAATAGATGCAAGTATGTTATTAGCCAGTGATTTGGTTTCTCCGCATAAAGGAAAACTTTCCCCTCCCTGGAGGGGCGAATTAGGTTCGCTTAGCAGTAAAGAAAATGGGGTGGGTCTCCCCGACAACGTTGTTCTCGCCATCATTCCCATTTACAATATCGGGGGTTGTTTAAATCGCAGCAATAATTACCGGGTTGATCAGAACGGCCCGGACGAATTTGGTTTCCGGGGCAATTCACAAAACCTCGATCTTAACCGGGATTTCATCAAATGCGATTCAAAAGATGCAAAGGCCTTCACAGAAATATTTCATTTACTCGATCCCGATGTTTTTGTTGACAATCATGTAAGCAACGGTGCCGATTATCAGCATGTAATGACACTCCTCACCACACAGCACAATAAACTCGGTGGTGTAATGGGAGACTTTTTAAGTCAGAAGTTTGAGCCGGCATTATATACCGGGATGAAGCAAAAAGGATACGACCTTGTTCCTTATGTAAACTCCTTTGGCGACACTCCAGAAAATGGTTGGCCAGAATACTGGGATAGTCCACGTTATGCAAGTGGCTATGCAGCACTATGGCATACATTCTCCTTCGTTCCCGAGGCACACATGCTGAAGCCGTATGACCAACGGGTCAAAGCCACCTATGCTTTAATGCAGTCCTTCATTGAATTCACAGCAAAAAACAGTGCGGTTATTAAGAATCTACGTAATCAAACAAAGAAATCCGTACAATCAGCGGTTGAGTTCCCAATCAGTTGGTCATTAGATAAATCACTATACAAAGAAGTACAATACAAAGGATTTGAAGCAGGTCGCAAACCCAGTGAAGTATCCGGTTTGCCAAGATTATTTTACGACAGAAACAAACCCTTTGAAAAAACAGTAAAGATTTTCAACTACTTCGCAGTTAAAAATTCGATAGCAAAACCAAAAGCTTACATCATACCGCAGGGCTGGTGGAAGGTCATTGATTTGCTCAAATTGAATAAAGTACAGATGAGTCAGTTAAAAAAAGACACAACCATCGAAGTAGAAGTTTACAAAATAGAAGATTATAAAACCTTACCCCGCCAATACGAAATGCACCACCTCAATACGGAGGTAAAAACAAGTACCGGCCTGCAATCCATCGCTTTTAAGAAAGGAGACTGGTACATTCCATTAAACCAGGTTGCCAATCGTTTTCTGATAGAAACACTGGAACCACAGGCAGAAGACTCCTACTTCGCATGGAATTACTTCGATGCAATACTTGGACAAAAAGAAGGTTACTCAGCTTATGCCTTCGAAGACATCGCTGCAGAATATGTAAAAAAGAATCCCGAAATCAAGTTAAAATTAGAGCAGAGAAGAAATACTGATACTGTTTTTGCAAAAGATGGAAGGGCGCAATTAAATTTCGTTTATCAGAATTCTAAGTGGTTTGAACCGGCGTACATGCGTTACCCGGTGTACAAGGTTAGATAATCAGGCAGTTTCCTGTATCAATTCTTCTTCCATTGAAGTTTCACCTTCTGCCACATCTATTTTTCTAAAAATCTTTCTGCCAAACAGCAGACTTGTTAATAGAACAAATATACTTAGGTAGCCGACCCAGTTATAGTTATGTATTTTTCCAGATTTTTCTGTAAAAACAATAGCCCCTGCAAATATTGCAGCCAGGCCACTTCCTAATTGCTGAATACTACCATTAATACTCATAAAACTTCCTCGTTGCTCAGGTCTCACTACCTCACTAATCATTGCTTGTGCCGTAACTATTCTTCCGGTAGCAACAATGAACCATATAGCAAAAAAAAGCAACATCACAGAAAATGGAACATTCGGCATCCGGGTAATAATAATAACCATAAATAACGAAAAGAATACCGATACAGAGAATACCGACAGCTTCCCTTTTTTATCAGCCAAACGGCCCAGGTAAATAGCTGCCAGTAAAGAAGCAATACCACCAACTAAATAAATCATTGGGGTAAGGTCTTTTGAAATGCCCTTATTAAACTCCAGGTAAGGGTTGATAAAAGGAATAATAAGAAAATGGCCCATCATCAGCAACCCGGAAAATATCAATGCGGATCTTTGTGCCGGTAACTTGCAATTCGTAAGCAGAACATCAAATGGGGAATTGTTAGCTGCTCCCTTCTGAATATGACTCGTCATACTTGGTATAAATCGGATAATCAGCGGTATAAATACAATTCCTAAAGAGCCAATAAGAATGAAAGGCACATGCCAGTCTTGCTTAAAAATATTAGTAAGGTAAAGAGAGATCGGAACTCCAAGTATTGTAGCTGCTGCAAAACCTCCCATTACAGCACCCATAGCTCTGCCACGCCGCTCATAGGTAAACATATCTGCAACAATAGAAAGCACCTGAGCACCAATAATCCCTCCGAATAATCCTGCAACAATTCTTGCAGCAAGCAATAATCCATAAGTGGGTGCAAAGCCGCAGGCAAGTGTACCAAGTACAAAGCCGATATATGCAAATAATAGTGATTTTTTTCTGTCAAATCTGTCAATAAACATCGCAATTGTCAGCCCTGAAAAGAATGCACTAATTGAGTAAGCTGCCACCAAAACACTGAATTGCATAGCAGAAACATTCAGATAGTTACCCAATGGCATCATTATCATGAAGTCTAGGATGTGTGTAAAGTTCAACGCCGCCAGCAGTGATACTATAATACGTTCTTTTTTACTCATTTAAATGGAACAAAGGTTCTTTATAATAGCGATAATACAAAAAAGACCACTTGAAAAACGGAAAACAAAAAAGCCTTTCAGAGTTAACTGAAAGGCTTTAAATAAATATGGCAGCTACCTACTCTCCCGCATTGTTGTGCAGTACCATCGGCCATGAGGGGCTTAACTTCTCTGTTCGGTATGGGAAGAGGTGAACACCCTCGGAAAAACCACCATAAGAATATTAGTTAATTGGCTTAAAAGTTAATTTGTTAATTGGTAAAACCTGATTAACTGTTTAACAAGTAAACTGATCAACCGTAATAAGATCATATTGGGAAATGTTAGAAGACTCTCTGATATAATCATTTTTAGAAAATGATTAAAAAAATTAAAGCGTACGGGCAATTAGTACTACTTGGCTTTACTGTTACCAGTTTTACACCTATAGCCTATCAACGTCATAGTCTCTGACGACCCTTAAAAGTAAACTCATCTTGAGATAGGTTTCACGCTTAGATGCTTTCAGCGTTTATCCTGTCCG
>JANNCC010000199.1:0-10952 GCA_031386125.1 Chitinophagaceae bacterium | reverse complement strand
TATTTCAAAAGGCACTTCGGCCCATTCCAGCAGTTGTTTACGACGGGGGGATTGAGAAGCAAGAATTATTTTGTTCATAAATAATAATAGAAAAAAAACATTGATAAAATACCAGTAAGCATAACTAATTTCATCATTGTACTCAACTTATGAAAATCCTTAGTGGTTACACTTTTTCTCAACTTAACTAAAATAATAATTAGTGGAAAAATAATTGCTGGTACACTGTAGGCAATAGCCAACCACCATTTGAATTGTAATACATATATCTCTAAAATAACCAGTATCGCAATCAAAACAATCAGCCAGACTGCTGTATAGACTTTTGTTGCGTTCACTCCCCACACAATCGGTATGGTGCGGCAACCGTATTTCGAATCCCCCGGCATGTCTTCCATATCTTTTATTGCTTCCCGGATAAGAGAAACGACAAAAGCAAACCCGGCATATAAAATCGTAAGTCTGAAAAATTTTGTCTGGTTAGTGTCACCTGCTCCAAACGCATCGGCGAGGTTAACCTTTGAAAAGAAAATGATAAGGATTGTCCAGGCTGTTAATAAGGAGATAACAATATTCCCTGTCAGCAAACTCTTTTTAAAATTGGTAGAATAAAACCACAATAACGCCACACAAAGAACATTAGCCAACACTAGATACCATTTTTGTGCAAAAGGCACTGCCACCAGTGTAAGGATTATACCACTTATACTCAGCATAAAATGCCAAGCAATGGCCCAACGGCGACTGATGACTTTATCCACCACCATTTTGTGTGGTTTATTTACTTCGTCAATATTAATATCAAAATAGTCGTTGATAATGTAACCGGCAGCAGCAATAAAGAGAGAGGCAACCACCAGTAAAATGAAACGAAGTAAATCATTTGGGGGAACAACGTCTTTATACAATGTGTGGTAAATGCAGAATTGAAAAAGCACCTGGGTAAGTGCCATAAAGAAGAGATTGGGCAGTCGCACCAGCTTCAGAAAGGCTGCAATCAATCTCATGGATAAAATTTAGGGGAAGGTAAAAAAAAATAGCGAACTGGCTCCGGTTACCTCGAAGCCACATCTTCCCGGTAATGCCAATGGTCATTCAGTTTCAGCACTTTTTCAATTACATCTCTTACACAGGCATCGCCACCTTTTAAAGGAGAAATATATTGAACTGCGTCTTTTACTTCACTCACTGCATCGGCCGGACAACAGGGCAAACCAACAACGGACATAACAGGCAAATCAGGTAAGTCATCTGCCAT
Source organism: Chitinophagaceae bacterium (assembly GCA_031386125.1). Taxonomy (GTDB): domain Bacteria; phylum Bacteroidota; class Bacteroidia; order Chitinophagales; family Chitinophagaceae; genus JJ008. The sequence continues at coordinate 9,694 of JANNCC010000199.1, read as the reverse complement.
ATAAAGCAGTTGTTTTTTTGATAACTTATTTTTCGACATGTAGTCAATAATAAATGCTTTTTTATCTCCTACTGACATATGTATATCATGAATGCCTAATTTTTCTAAGCGGTTAGCTACCTGGGGTGAATTGCCGCCTGAAATAATCAGCACCCGGTAACCATTCTTAACAGCCATCTGCAAAGCAAAGCCATCTTTAATATTCATTCGCCTGGCTTGCAAACCATTTTCCAATACCAGCACTGTGCCATCGGTCAGCACACCATCCACATCAAAAATGAAAGTAGTAATTGGTTTAAAAAGTTCAAGTACGTTCATAGATTGTAATGCGACAATTTGAAAATATGCCGATTTGCCGATTAATTATAAAAATTGTCTAATTATCAAACCGGCTAATCAGCTAATTATTTCTGACTATCTCTCCACTCATACACCCAAGCACTCTGTATCATTTCCAGGTGGCCTTCGGTACTTTGCTCCCTTGTGCCGGTAAAGCCGGGTATTTGCAATATCCATTCCAGCAAATCGGTAAAGCGGATACGGTAAATTTTCCCTTCATTGAATTCATCTCCAAAACGTTCATACAGTTTTAATGCAATGTCTTCATGATCGGCCCAGTTTATCGGTGGTTCAAAATGGCTCATAAAACTTAGTGTGCTGATGTGCTAATATGCAGATGTGCTAATTGGTTCCCTCTGTATTTCATTAGCAAATTAGCATATTGGCTAATTATCAAATTGATTTATTCTCCTAGAAATTGTGTTTGGTCGGGCAATGTTACTTCTACTTCACCCTCACCATCATTCAGCAGGCATTGGCATCCCAACCTCGAACTTAGTTTTGGACTTACCGCCCTGTCAATAAAATCTTCCTCCTTATCACTTAATTCTTCCAAAAAATCGGCTCCTTTTTCCACATATAAATGACAAGTGCTACAGGCGCAAACGCCACCGCAGTTATGATGAAGATCAATATCATTCTTTAAAGCTACTTCAAGCAACGATTGTCCCGATTCTACATTGGTAAATGTTACTGACTCTAATCCCTTTTGTTCAAAATTGAATTTAATAGTGTACATCTTTTTTTTCTGTTCAGGCAGCAAAAATAATGGTAAAACGAGAAATAGGTTTACTTGTTTGGGAAAAGTAAAGAATGTTGAACACTGAACAAGGAATTTCGAATAACGAAGGTCGCCTCCGGTATTCATTTTGTCTGCTGAATACTTTCAGTCAGCAATACATAAATATTCTTCAATTGCGGATGGGCTGTCAATAGTTCGAGGTGCTTATGAATAGTTTCACTGTCGTGCCGCAGAGCCGGGCCGGTTTGAGTCAGTCCCGGAGAAGTATCTTTCAACCTTGAAGCCGTTTCCTCAATCAATGGCAATAGTTGTTTGAAATCCAGACCTTCTTTGCGGCAGTAATCTTCTGCCAGCGAATATAAATGGGTTACAAAATTACTGACGACTACTGCTGCCACATGTAATTTCAATCTTGCCTCATCACTTGCCTCCACTACTTTTTCTGCTGAAATAGACTGAGCCAGTTGTTCTAATGCTTTTTTTGTTTTTGCATCAATGCCATCAAAGAAAATGGGAACATCAGGCAATGTGGTCATATCCTTTCTTAAACTCTGCAAAGGATAAAAAACGCCGTAATGAGCAGTTACGTTTTTCAATAACTCTTTTGGGACAGAAGCCGCTGTGTGAGCTACAACTTTTCCGGGTAAATAGAGTTCATGTACTACATCTGCAATAGCATCATCAGCAACAGCAATAATATAAACATCAGCTGTTTTATGGACCATGCTTTTATAATTGGTGGATTCAGAATTGAATTCATATGCCAATGCACTGGCTGCAGTAGCATTACGGCTGAATATTTGCAAAATAGTATGACCGGCTGCTTTAAATTTTCTTCCTAGCACCGCAGCTACATTTCCTGAACCTATGATTATTATATCCATGCCCTGCTTATTTTCTTATTATTTAAAGTCTGATTCTCCAGCAATCGGTGGAGAGGTGCAAACTCTATTAATTATGTGAAAGTACACCCTATTTTTGCGTTGTATGAAGTTATCGCAGCGTTTAGCCCTCAAATATATCAGAACAAAATTCAAATTGCTGACCACCATCTCCAAAAAGAAAGCTGCGGAAAAGGCTTTTGAACTGTTTTGTACACCGCAACGGAGAAATAAAAAACCATTGCCGAAAATATTTGAACAGGCCGAAAAGCTGCAACTCAGGCTGGACGGCAGTACGGTGCAGGGCTGGCGGTGGAATCACCCGGCTGAACGTAAATTGTTAATAATTCACGGTTATGAGTCATCGGTTATCAATTTTGACCGTTATGTACGGCCATTCATCAAAAAAGGATACGAAGTACTGGCATTTGATGCTCCCGCACATGGCAGAAGCGGAGGCAGAAAAATAACGGCACCGATATATAAAGAGATGATCCTGGAGATACACAAGAAATATGGGCCGGTTCAATCTTATATGGCACATTCGTTTGGAGGATTAACGGTAAGTCTTGCATTGGAGGAAATCAATCATACAACCGATTACAGGCTTGTATTGATTGCACCTGCTACTGAAACAACCACAGCCATCAATACTTTTTTCAAATTCCTGAAATTAGACCCGGCAATCAGGATTGAATTTGAAAAAATAATCATCAAAAATGGGGGTGTAAGTTCTGAATGGTATTCTATCAGAAGGGCAATGAAGCATATCCGGGCAAAAGTGCTGTGGGTTCAGGACGAAGATGATGATGTTACTCCACTAGAAGATGTGCTGAAAGTAAAGGCTGAAAACTATCATAATATTGAATTCGTAATTACAAAAGGTTTGGGTCACCGCAGGATATACCGGGACAATAAAGTGACCAAATCAATTATTGATTTTTTATGAACTCTTTAGTAACAATATTATTTTTCTTTACATTTAGCAGTAGTTCCTGCGATAAAAAAGATGTTGAAAACACTATGACAAATAATCAGGTTGTTGAAAAAAAGTATACTTACCTCGCAATTGGTGATTCTTACACAATTGGAGAAAGTGTGCCATCTACCGATAATTTTCCCAACCAGGTGATAAATTCTTTGCTCAATAATGCAATTCCATTTCTGCCGGTTAGAACCATTGCCAAAACCGGATGGACAACTGATGAACTGGAAAGCGGAATTGTAGCAGCAAATAATGCCAACCCATTACTTAATACTTATGATTTTGTTACCTTATTAATAGGTGTAAATAATCAATACCGGGGCCGGTCGGTTGACAACTACAAACCAGAGTTCGAAGAGCTATTGAAAAAAGCCATTCATTACGCCGGTGACAGGGCTGAACGGGTTGTTGTTCTTTCTATTCCTGATTGGGGTGTTACACCTTTTGCCAGCGGCAGGGACAGGGCACAAATAGCAAGAGAAATTGATGCTTATAATGCGGCTAATAAAGCAATAACCTTGCGATACAACGTATATTATATAAATATAACTCCCTGGACAAGGGAAGCCGCTACTGATAACAGCTTGCTTGCCTCAGATGGTTTGCATCCGTCGGGGAAAGAGTATAAGAGGTGGGCAGAGAGCATTAGTAGCTTTTTTAAGTCAAAAATATAGTTGGAATTCAGCGGCATATTTGTTGCGATTATACGTCATAATCAGCCATCAAACAGATGATAAAATTTGTTTTCCCTAAAAATTTATTATCCTTGTCCTACCTTGCGGCCGCTGAAAAGCGGTTTTGTGATATAATATAGTACACCTTATGGCGAAAAATTTATTGATAGTAGAGAGTCCTGCAAAGGCTAAAACAATCGAGAAAATACTGGGAAGTGATTTCCAGGTTAAGAGTTGTTTTGGCCATATCCGTGACCTGCAGAAAGCCGGGATGGGCATAGATTTGGAGAATAAATTCGAACCTACTTATATTATATCCCCAGACAAAGAAAAAGTGGTAGCCGACCTCAAAAGATTAGCCGACAAAAGCGAAGAAGTGTGGCTGGCAACGGATGAGGACCGTGAAGGGGAAGCCATCAGTTGGCACCTGTGTGAAGTGCTGGGTCTTGACCCTAAAAAGACCAAACGCATCGTTTTTCATGAGATTACCAAGAATGCAATACAAGACGCAGTAAAAAATCCCCGCTTGGTTGATATGAACCTGGTAATGGCACAGCAGGCCCGCCGGATATTGGACAGAATAGTGGGTTTCGAACTGAGCCCTGTTCTCTGGCGCAAAATGAGTATGCGAAACAACCTGAGTGCAGGCCGGGTACAAAGTGTGGCGGTGAGAATAATTGCTGAAAGAGAAAGAGAAATCAATGCATTTCTTCCTGTCAGCACATTTAAAATAGAAGGATTATTTACAGCTAAAGATGTTTCTGATAAACCTGTCACTTTTGCTGCGGAAGGCAAAAAACAAAATGCTGCAGAAGATGCAGAAGCCTTTTTGAAAAGTTGTGTCGGTGCTGATTATAAAGTAAATGACATACAGGTAAAACCGGGCAAACGTTCCCCTGCCCCACCATTTACTACTTCCACTTTGCAACAGGAAGCATCGAGAAAATTAGGATATGGTGTGGCAAGAACAATGCAGATAGCACAGCGGTTGTATGAGAATGGATACATTACTTATATGCGTACCGACAGTGTGAACCTTAGTAATACTGCATTGGGCGATATTACAAACACCGTAAAAAATATGTATGGTGAAAAATATCACCAGTTCAGAAAATTCAAGAATAAAAACGAAAATGCACAGGAGGCCCACGAAGCTATCCGGCCAACTTATACCAGTAATGCATCCATTGAAGAACAAGAATGGGCAAGATTGTATGAGCTGATTTGGAAAAGAACAATGGCCAGCCAAATGGCGGATGCAGAGTTGGAAAAAACGACTGCAAAGATTGAAATCTCTACCAATAAAGAAGAACTGACAGCAAGTGGTGAAGTATTGAAATTTGATGGCTTTCTGACAGTTTATAGAGAAGATAAAGATGAAGAAGAACTGGAAGAAGATGCAAATGAAGGTATGCTGCCTCCGCTGACAGTTGGTCAGCAATTGCCCCTAACAGTAATGAAAGCAACAGAACGATTCAGTCGTCCGCTGCCCCGATACACAGAAGCATCATTGGTAAAAAAATTAGAAGAGCTTGGTATTGGCCGGCCTTCCACTTATGCACCAACTATCTCTACCATATTGAAAAGAGGATATGTAGAAAAAAGAGATAAGGAAGGTATCCGTCGTGATTTTAGGGTGTTCAAATTAGAGAAGGGTAATGTGAGCAAGATAATGGAGCAGGAAAATACCGGTGCAGAGAAATCAAAATTATTCCCATCAGATTTGGGATTAGTGGTTACCGATTTTCTGAAACAGTATTTCGGGGATATTATGGATTACAGCTTCACCGCCCGGATTGAAGAAGAGTTTGATGAAGTGGCAGAAGGCAAGATGAAGTGGAATAAAGTGATTGATGAATTTTACCTGCCCTTTAAAAAAGATGTTGAGAATACAATTGAAAATGCGGAACGGATAAAAGGTGAACGAGAATTGGGTATTGATCCGGAAAGCGGCAAACCTGTATTTGCCCGTATGGGCCGGTATGGCGCCATGATACAGATAGGTGTAGCTGATGATGAAGAGAAACCAAGATTTGCCAAAATACCTACCGGCCAGAGTATTGAAACCATTACTTACGAAGAGGCTATGATTCTCTTTGGTGCGCAGGGAACAATGGGACAGTACGAAGAAAAAGATGTGTCAGTAAATGTTGGCCGCTTTGGTCCTTATGTAAAATGGGGTGAAGAATTTATTTCTCTTCCAAAGGGCACCGACCTTTCTACGGTAGATTTAGATACTGCCATTCATCATATTAAACAAAAGCAAATTGCTGATGCCCCTGTTGGAACTTACGACCAGAAACCCATTACCAAAGGCAAAGGACGGTTTGGCCCTTATATAAAATGGGATGGAATGTTTGTTAATGTGCCGAGAAGGTATGACTTCGACAACCTGACACAGCCAGAAATGGATGAACTCTTAGATGCCAAAGTAAAAAAAGAAGCCAACCGCTACATACAAAGATGGCCGGATGAAAAAATATCGGTGGAGAATGCAAGATGGGGCCCTGTTTTGAAATTTGGTAAAAAGATTTTGAAGCTGAACCTAAAAGCTGACGGTACAAAATATACCGCTGATGAAGCGGCTACTATTCCATTAGAAGACATAAAGGCTATGATAGCGGCACAAGTACCAAATGCATTTGGGAAGAAAAAGGCGGCACCGAAGAAGAAAGCGGAGGGAACTACTGTGAAGAAGAAGGCGGCAAAGAAAGCTACCCAAAAAAAGAAAAAATAAATTATAATAAAAAGGTCTTCCCAGTTTTCCCGGGAAGACCTTTTTATTGTGGATGCTCGCAGTAAAATTCTTATGGTAAGATTATTATCCGCTGGCTGTTTCCGTTGTTCCAAGTTAACAATGCTTTGTTGTCGCAGTTACCATTATTAGGGAACCCGAAATCTAACATAAGCACCCTGTCATTGATTTTTATTTTCAACGTCCCCTCACTTATCCAATGGCAGTTTACTTTTTTAATCAACGGGGTTTCTGTATTTAAATTGACCGTTGTACCATTATTGAAAACTGTTTTTGAACGGCCGGTAATCTTATAGACATCATCTCTTACGATGGCTGTCTGCATACCGCCAATTTGAGTTACTGTTTTGATACCTTCGTATCTGTAACCTCTTCCATTAGGGAATGTTATCTTACCATCAAGCACTTCGATGCTCCATTTATGCACAGGAGGTTCAGAAAGGTTTTTGAAAATTTTAGTACCCTCGATATGTGCACGGTTTACATGATACCGTACAAAAGTGAGAGTAACAACAGAACCAGGTCTGCGAATGGGGGCGGTAAAATGAAGCACTAGTTTTCCGCTTCTTACTTTGCCATCACGGCCAAGGCAACTGTCACCAAAATCTATGGTAACTGTTTTAGGATAAGTGCTATCGTTTGGCACAACGGTGATGGTGGCACAGTCACCAATTCTTTCACGGAGTTCAAAGAAATCAGGCAGAAACAACCGACCTTGTGTTTGTGTGGCAGAACGGCCTTCCACTCCAAAACCACCAGCATTTCCTTCCTCTTCAGCGGCGGTAAAACCAATATCATCTGCATCATCAAAACTGGCTTCAGCTTTTGAGCTTTCATCGGAAAGGTTAGCGGCTTCTTCTTCAGTTACGGCAGATGAATTGTTTAAACTGGCTTCTTTTTGACATGAAGTAAAAAGAAAAGTGGAAAATAATACTGCAATTGCAGCGAGAGTAATCCGGTTAATTGATAAAGTTTTCATGGCTATACTTTTAGGGTTTATAAATTATTAACGCAACTTTTGAACTGTGCGGAGGAAGAAAGTTTAAAGACCGTTAAAATATTTTATTTTTCCGTTTTAAATGAAAAATATCATTCAATATATACGTCGCTATTTTACTGAAACAGATAAAAAAATTTTTGTTTCTATATCTATTTTTACTGCCCTGCTTGTATTTATTAATTACTATTTCGGGCTGGATACTTTAATCAAAAAAAATAATTCTCTCGCCGTTAAACTTGTTTGCTGGTATGCAGTCTTCCTGGTCGCTTTTTCGATTCCCTACCTGCTTACCAGCATATATAAGCCTTGTGGCTATTCCGGAAAAAAAAATTTTCTGGCTCTTGTTCTCATAGCACCTTTTGTATTCGCATTAAAAATCAGCCTTAATATTGTATTTAATTTTTCTGACAATCTGAACTGGAATAACTATTGGAATCATATTCTCTACTGGCCTGTATTATTAGGCATCGTTACCGGAATTCTTTTTCTTCTCTGGCGATATTTTGACAAAGAGCAGCCGTTTTATGGACTAATAAAGAAGGACATTAGCTGGAAGCCCTACCTGCTGATGTTGCTTATTATGCTACCATTGATAGCAATAGCATCCACACAAGCCGATTTTTTAGCAGTGTATCCGAAATTAAAATCTGTAGCCGGTGTTTATAATGAAAGTAGCATTACCTGGTGGCATAAACTGTTTTTCGAATTATCGTATGGCAGCGATTTCATCGGCATTGAATTTTTCTTTCGTGGATTTTTAATATTGGCCTTTATTAAATGGGCTGGAAAAGACGCCATTTTGCCAATGGCCTGTTTTTATTGCACCATACATTTTGGAAAGCCGTTAGGTGAATGTATCAGTTCTTATTTCGGGGGAATAATTCTTGGAGTTATTGTTTATCACACCCGGTCAATCTATGGAGGGTTGATGGTTCACCTGGGCATTGCCTGGCTGATGGAAGCAGGTGGTTATATCGGGAATACACTTATTAAGTAGACCATGAATCATGAACAACACCAACTAAAAAATATTTTCCGTCTTTCAGTTTGAAAACAAGCCGGAGGCTGCGCCAGTCCATGCCTTCAAATTTCTTATCAAATCCTGAGAAGTGGCTCTCCGTAAAATCACATCCGTCATACACCATAAGAAGATTGTTTTGTGTATTGCCTCCGCCGATAAACTCATTCACTTTAATTTTTTCAGGATGCAAAAAATCCACATCATATACAAAGTCTTTCACATAGTTATTTATGGTTCTGTTGATTGGTTCATCAGCAGGATCGCTGGTGCCCCATAAAATTTTAGGTTGTTTCTTACTATCAGCCTGTTCTCGTATTACTGCCACTGATAAAACCTTGTCCTGTGTGGTATCAATATAGGCATACGGGGAAAACCTGACACCGTCTTCGGGGTGAACAATTGCTGCCAGCGTATTGTAATCTTTGGCCTTAAAAGCGGTAAGTACTTCGTTTGTCAACTGCAACAATATTGAATCTCTTTTAGGATCAACTACTACAGCAGTATCGGGTACGATACCCTGATTTTCCTGTTTCTCAGGTTCTTTAGCTGATTTACTTTTACAGGCAATCAAAGAAACGGTAAATAGTAATAAAATAAGAAGTATTCGCATACAATAAGTTTTAAAAAAGCTACAAGCCGGTAAGCCGGATTCTGTCGTGGGCTATCATTTATCTGTTCCTGCAGTTACCTGCGGGACTCAAGCTGCCTACCCTGTACCTTGGACGAGCCGCCCTCAAAACGGTACTATATGTGGCATTTCAGCATGCAAGGTTTACCCGCCAATGATGTTACCATCAAAAGCTGTGAGCTTTTACCTCACATTTTCACCTTTTCTCCTTGCGGAGTAGTTATTTTCTGTGGCACTGTCTCTCCTCGCCTGAGGCGAGGGCCGGCTATTCACCGGTGCATTGCTCTATACTGTCCGGACTTTCCTCCTCCTAATAAATTAAGAAGCGATAGCCTAGCTTGTAGCAGTAGCAAAAGTAAACAGTAAAATTAGTATTGGAAGAATATTTCCGTAGCCCCATATCCAAAATTCGGGTGATACTGGTTTACAAAAGACTTTACTTCTTTCTTCAATCGCAAAATATCATGTATCTCATCCCGCAGCACCCCTTCCCCTACTCCATGTATTACAATTAATGAATGCTGATGATGGGCTATAGAAAGATAATAGAATTTTTCAAATGCTTTTAACTGCAGGCTTAGTATTTCATAATTACTCAGCCGTTTCCAGTCGTCTGTTAGCTTTTCAATATGCAGATCAACAACACTCATTAACTGTAATACATGGAGT
>JANNCC010000185.1:0-1827 GCA_031386125.1 Chitinophagaceae bacterium | reverse complement strand
GATTCAGTTGTTGCAAATTTTGCAACAACTGCTGCCGACACCAAGACTTACCAGGTCGATCACTTCAACCTCGACATCATCATCTCCGTCGGCTACCGGGTAAAATCTAAACAAGGGACCCGGTTCCGCCAGTGGGCCACCCAGCGGCTGAAAGACCACCTGGTAAAAGGCTATACATTAAATGAGAAAAGGCTGCAGCAGGTAGTGCAAAATATGCACCAGCTGGAGCAGGCTGTAAAGCTTATTCAGCAGTCCGGAAATTCCGGAGAACTGAGTGCAACAGAAACAAAGGGCCTGCTGGAGATCATTACCAACTATACCCAAAGTTTTATTCTTTTAAACCAGTTCGACAGTAACAGTCTGCCCGATAAGAAGCTGAATAAAAACATTACCTATGAAATTGAATACAGCGAAGCCATAAAAGCAATTACAGAACTGAAAAGACAACTGATTAAAAAGAAAGAAGCATCCACCCTGTTCGGCAATGAAAGAGATGGGGCTTTTGCAAGCACATTAATATCGGTAGTGCAAACCTTCGGCGGCGAATACCTGTATAAAAGCATACCTGCCTGCCGGTAGGCAGGGAAGAACAGTCGGCGCATCTGCTGTACTTCGTAATCAAAAATCATCCGTTTACCGATGGTAATAAGCGGATAGGTGCTTTTTTGTTTGTATGGTTCCTGGAAAAAAATAAACACCGCTTTAAAAAATCAGGCGAACTGAAAATAAACGATAATGCATTAGTAGCATTGGCATTGCTGGTGGCACAAAGCGATCCTGCAGATAAGGAATTGATGGTAAGCTTGGTTGTTAACCTGATTAATGGGTAGGACCCTCATCCCGCCATCACCCGGGCATCAAAACAGCATGAAGAAAGCATCAGGACAGTATGAATTGAGTATGAGAAGAGCAGTACCACAGTATGACATGAGTATAACAAGTGCATCGGGTATGCATACCACAAGCTACCCTCAGGAATACCTCAGGCATCCCAACAGTATCAGGTAAGCATGGCAACAGTAGTAGAAGAGCATACGCAAAGTATTAATTTGTTTAATTTCCTTCAACTTTCTGCAATTTCCTTTACAAAGTGGAAACCAGCCTCCGGCCTGTCCCTATATTTGTCTTTTAACAAACAATCCGATAGAAGACAGGTAGCACAGTCGTATCAACGCCGTAGCTACACCGTATCAACGCCGTACTTAATTCATCAATCTGGGCCCTCATGGCTTTTTTCAAACACTAAAACAACAGCATGCAGCCCCTGCCACAAAAAGAAATAGTAATAAAACCCTGTAACCATACCCGGCTGGCCGCTGCCTATGGCATCAGCCCCAAAGTACTTCGTAACCGGCTGCGGCCTCACCAGCAGCAGATTGGCAAAAGGATTGGCTACAAATATTCCCTGGAGCAACTCTTCATCATTTTTGAGCTGCTGGGCCTGCCACCGCACCCTATTGCCTGAGCTGCCTGCGGCGAATATGCCCCCTAATCAACGCATAATTTGCGTTGATTAAAAAAGCCTCAAAATAACCACATTCTAAAAACATGAGTCAATAAATCAACTTTTTGACTTGTATTATCAGAACAGGAGTCAAATTGAGAAATAAATCCTTGCGCCTTAGCGTCTTTGCGAGAAATGTATTCCTGCTGTCAATCTGGCAAACCCCACCGCATTGGAACGGCTATTGCTTACCTTGCGCAGCACTTAATACTTACAACTTAAAACATACAACTCATCATGGTACAGGAGAAAGGAACCATTTCCATTAATACCGAGAACATTTTTCCCATTATCAAAAAATTTCTCTACTCTGATAATGAAAT
>JANNCC010000088.1:0-6220 GCA_031386125.1 Chitinophagaceae bacterium | reverse complement strand
TTTTTCATCAGCAAACTCTTTTTCCTTTTTCTTTTTCCATTCTTCGGCTTTCGCATTAGCCTCTTTCCTTATTTCTTCCCGGATAGATTCATTTGGTTCAAACTGGTGACCACAATTCGGACATTTTATTTCTGTTGGCATTAATTCTTCGTTTGGTATCAAATCTACAAACTTTAAAAGTTCCCTTTAGTCCCCATTTTAAACTTTTATACTTATTTCCTGTCAATAAGTACCTTTATAGTAAGATTTTAGCCCTTATTTTTCTGCATTTTATAAACAGTGAAGTATGAAAAAAAAATTCAATCTCCTTTTCTTTATTATGCTGCCTCTTGCTGGTGGTTTAATATTGTCTTCTTTTAGTAAAACACAGGAAGAATCTCCGGTATTTAGTTTTCCATATAAACAGGCGGGATTGACAGACCGGGAGGCAGCGGCTCATATCATCAGCCGTTTTAGTTTTGGTGTAAAGCCCGGTCAGGTAGATGCCGTAACAAAGTATGGGGTAGAGGAGTGGTTTAAGACACAGTTAGACGCCGGCTTCAAGGATGATTCGCTTACTACTTTTCTAAAGAGTTACGAATCTCTTTCTATGACGAATGCAGAAATAGTGGAAACATATCCCAAAGGTGGGCAAATATTAAAAAAAGCTATCCGGGATGGTGTGATTGATAAAGATTCGGCAAAAGGTGGAGATAAAAAAGATTATAAGCAAGAGATAAAAAAATACATGGAGGCAAACGGCTATAAGCCGCAAGCCGAACTTTTTCGCCAGCTCATTAACCAGAAAATTCTGCGAGCCACTTATTCCGACAACCAGTTAAAAGAAGTACTGACAGATTTTTGGTTTAACCATTTTAATGTAACCATTGCTAAAGGCGATGTGGGGCAGTTTGTAACTTCTTATGAACGTGACGTTATCCGGCCCAATGTGTTTGGCAAATTTGAAGACCTGCTGCTGGCAACTGCCAAATCACCGGCCATGCTTACTTACCTTGACAATTTTAAAAGCACCGTAAACGAAGAAAATGCCAGCCCCCAGCAAAAGAAAATAGCAGAGAAGAGAGAGGAAATGATGAATAACCAAATGCAGAAATTGAATGCAAATGGTAAAGAGAAGAAACCAAAAATGCAGGGATTGAATGAAAACTATGCCCGTGAAATAATGGAACTGCACACATTGGGTGTAGATGGGGGCTATACGCAAACCGATGTTACACAGGCAGCTCGCATATTAACCGGCTGGACGCTGAATCCTGAAGTGGAGTATAATGTAAAAGTAAAGCGTAAACCCAGCGAACAAAGACTGAATCAAATGGGATTTGTGGTGGAAGACAATTTTTTATTTGCTGCAAATAAACATGATAAGGGTGAAAAGAAGGTGCTGGGAGTAAATTTTCCGGCAGATGGTGGTTATGAAGAAGGTGTTAAACTAATTCATTTGCTGGCAACGCATACTTCTACTGCAAAGTTCATTTCACATAAACTGGCAATACGTTTTGTAAGCGACAACCCTCCGCAAAGCCTGGTTGACAAAATGGCTAAAACGTTTCTTGAAAAAGAAGGAAATATCAAAGAAGTGTTGATAACAATGGTTTCCGCTCCGGAATTCTGGGTGAAAAATACATTAAGAGAAAAAACGAAATCTCCTTTTGAATTAGCCATCAGTTCAGTTCGCTGCATCAATGCTAAAGTGGAAGCACCGTATCAGTTATTTAACTGGATGACGAAAATGGGACAGAAGATATATGCTTACCAGGCACCTACCGGTTTTCCGGATAAAGGGCAGTACTGGATTAACACCGGCTCTTTATTGAACCGAATGAATTTCGGATTGGCCCTTGCCTCCGGTCGCATTCCCGGCATTCGCATTGATCTGCTGGCCATTAATCAAAACCATGAGCCTGAAAGTGCAGAAGATGCGTTAAAAAAATATAGTAAACTTTTAATGCCTGAACGGGATTTAGAGAAAACTATTAAACAGTTGACACCTATGCTTAATGACCCTGACCTGATTAAAAAAGTGGATGAAGCGGCTGGCAAAACGGAGGTTGCAAAAGCAGCTATGAAAGAGGAGGATAACATGATGGATGATGGGATGATGACGAATGATGCTAAAGCAAAAAAAAAACCAGAAGGAAAAATACAAAAGAACCTTAATCCCAAAAATGATAAAGCAGGCCAGATGCAATATGCAACTGGGAATAATTCGATGCTGGCGCAGGTGGTAGGAATTATATTAGGGTCACCTGAATTTCAACGTAAATAACTCTAACCTGTTAAAAATAATAACATGGCATCACGCAGAATATTTTTAAAATCAGGTGCTCTGGCACTTATTACAGCAGGGATGGGTGGTGTTCCCACTTTTGTTGCCCGTGCTGCACAAAGTCGTAAACTTTGGTCGCCATATAAGAAGAATAAAATCCTTATTTGCATTTTTCAACGAGGGGCGATGGATGGGTTAATGGCCGTGACACCATTTACAGATACTTATCTGCAAAAAGCAAGACCCAATCTATTTTTATCGGCTGCTAAAACAGCGAACAAACCATTGATTGATCTGGATGGAAGATTTGGTCTTCATCCTTCGATGAATGCTTTTGAAAATTTGTTCAAAGAAAAAAGACTAGCGATTGTACATGGTGTAGGTTCTCCCAACACTACCCGTTCGCATTTTGATGCGCAGGATTATATGGAATCAGGCACACCATTCAGTAAAGGTACAGATAGCGGCTGGCTTAACCGTGCCGTAGGATTGTTGGGGCATGAATCAGCTACACCTTTTCAGGCAGTCAGCCTTACTACATCTTTGCCAAGATCGTTTTACGGCGATCAGCCTGCCGTTGCTATCAGTAATCTGGAAGATTTTGCAATACAGATGAAGGGTAATCCGATGGCAACGAATACCGCTGCAAAAAATTTTGAAGAGTTGTATGATAATACATCGTCTTCGCTGCTGAACAAAACAGGTAAAGAAAGCTTTGAAGCGATGAAGATGCTGAAAGCGGCGGAAATTAAAAACTATAAGCCTGCTAATGGAGCTATTTATCCAGTATCTCCATTGGGTAATTCATTAAAGCAACTTGCCCAGCTAATAAAAATGGATGTTGGATTGGAAGTTGCCTTTACTGAATCAGGCGGATGGGATACCCACTATAATCAGGGAGCCGAAATTGGAACTTTTTCCCGTAATGTTGGTGACTTGGGTAATGCCATTACTGCATTCTGGACAGATATGGGAAGTATGCAGGATGATGTTGAGGTGATGACAATGACAGAGTTTGGCAGAACAGTAAAGCAGAACGGATCCAATGGCACTGACCACGGCAGGGCTTCCTGTATGTTTATTTTAGGTAATGATATTAACGGTGGAAAAGTTCATGGTTCAGTACCTGAGCTAAGCATAGAAAATTTAGAAGATAACAGAGATTTGCCGGTTACTACCGATTTCCGGGCAGTGTTCAGTGAAGTAGCTTCAAACCACTTAAAAATTACTGAAAAGTCAAAACTTTTTCCTGAATGGAAAGGAAAAGATATTGGGATAATGAAGACAGCATAAAAAATCTTTATTACAAAGTAGCGTATAAAAAAAGCGACTCAGTTAAGAGTCGCTTTTTTTGTGCCCCGGAACGGAGTTGAACCGTTACGGACATTGCTGTCCACAGGATTTTAAGTCCTGCGTGTCTACCAATTCCACCACCAGGGCAACCAAAAAAAATCCCTCCACCACCGGAGGAAGGATTCCTGGAGCGAAAGACCGGGCTCGAACCGGCCACCCCGACCTTGGCAAGGTCGTGCTCTACCAAATGAGCTACTTTCGCATATCTGTCGCCAGATTCTAAATCAGGCAAATAAAGAACTTAAGTCATTATCCGCCGTTATGTTAACTTAAGCGGGGACGCAAAAATAGGGCATGAGCCCTTTTTAAAAAAATTTTACGGGAACTTATTTATACTTGGGAGTATATAAAGTGCTTTCTTGCACTGGTACATCCTGTTTGCTGTAACGCTTGGTGTACAGCATATAGCAGCCACCTAACACAAACGCAACGATACATGCCACCTGCAGGTAAAAAAGGAAAGCAGAAGAGGATACCCAGTTGTGAGTGAAATCCTTATCCTGAATTTTTTGTACCTCTTCGTTGTATTCCTGTGGATTAGTCATAGTCCAGTTTTGTGCTGCAAAAATAAGGGTTCGATGTAAAAAATCACTTTGTTTTTCCCACAATTTCAGTAAAAGACTTCTTCTTTTTGGCAAAATGTTGCCACACCATATTCTTTTGCAAATAGCCGGACAGGGTTCTTTTTTTGGTAGACGGAAACACACTTTTCTTTTGGTAAAATAACCACCATTTAATAAAAGCCATCTGGGCTCTTAATATAGCAATGAAATATCCTCCGTCGCCTGTCAGTAATCCTTTCCAGGCCGAAACTCCATCCAGAAAATTTCTTACCGGCATCACCCACAACTTTTTTAAGAAAGGCAGATTCTTGGACATCATTATCCTGTTATTCCTGAAGTTGAGATAGGTCTTTAATGAATTGCCCCGTGGTAATGTGCCGCCACCTACATGGTACACAACGGATGAAGGGCAGGAGTAAATTTTATAACCAGCTAATTGTATGCGCCAGCACAAATCAATTTCTTCCTGATGGGCAAAAAAATATTCATCAAAACCTTTCATTTCATGAAAAACAACAGGGCGGATGAATAAGGCTGCGCCACTTGCCCAAAAGATAGGTTCAGATTGGTCATACTGACCTTTATCTTCTTCCGTTATATCAAACACCCTTCCTTTTGCAAAAGGGTAACCGTATTTATCTAACCAGCCACCCGCAGCTCCGGCATATTCAAACATTGTTTTGTTGTTATAGGAAAGAATTTTGGGCTGGCAGGCGGCAATGCTCTTATCACTTTCCAAAAGGTCAATCATTGGTTGCAGCCAGCCAGCCTGTACTTCTGCATCAGAATTCAGGAGCATATAATAATCTGACTGCACCTGTTTTAATGCTTCATTATATCCTTTGGCAAAACCATAATTTTCTGTAAAGTGAATCAACCTTATATGGGGATAGCTAGTTTCAAGAAAAGAGATTGATTCATCTGTTGACCCATTGTCGGCTACTATCACTTCATAATTGGCATAACTGGTTAGCTGCACCGAGGGAAGAAACTGTTCAAGGTATTTTCTTCCGTTCCAGTTCAGTATTACGATGGCAACTTTGGGTGAGAGGGTCAATGGGCTGAAATATTTATTCAAAAATACGATAAGCCGGTTTATCCTTGTTAAATTCGAAATATGTTTAGGCAAATATTAAATTGGAGAACGGGGCTAGCATTAGTGGCCATTTTAATTGTTAGTGGTACTATCATTTATTCTCAATACCTGGCCAAGAAAATTGCAAGGGAAGAAAAACTAAAAGTGGAGCAATGGATAAGGGCCAGCCAGTTTATTCTTACTTCTCCGTCTGATGCTGATATTACCATTGCCTCGATGATTGTTACAGAAAACGGATCCATTCCTATTATTGAAACAAATGAGAAGGATAGTATTACCCAGCACATTAACCTTGATTCGGCTAAAGCTGCACATAGTGCTTCTTATGTTGAAAAAAAACTACGGCAGTTTAAATCTCAGCATAAAGCCATAGAATGGCCTGATCCGAATAATCCAGTCCGTAAAAACCTGTATTATTATGGTGACTCAAAACTATTGAATGAGGTTCGTTACTATCCACTCATTCAGCTTTGCATCGTAGCATTGTTTATTATCATCACCATTTTTTCTATCAGAAGCAGTTATCGCTCTACACAAAACCAGGTGTGGGCCGGTATGGCGAAAGAAACGGCTCACCAGTTAGGAACTCCTGTATCATCATTAGAAGGTTGGGTGGAAATGCTGAAAGAAACCTCTGGTAACGAAAAAATTGTACAAGAACTGGTCAAAGATGTTGACCGGTTAAGATTGGTATCAGACCGGTTTGGAAAAATAGGAAGTACACCACACCTCGAAGAAATGGATTTGGTAAGCCAGATTAAAAGTATGGTTGATTACATGAAGAAGAGGGCCACTGGTAAAATTATTTTCTTGTTAAATACTCATGGTCAGCCTTTGATTATTGGAAAAGTTTCTGCACCATTATTCGACTGGGTAATAGAAAACCTGCTGAAGAATGCACTGGATGCCATGGAGGGAAAAGGAAGCATTACAGTTGATATC
>JANNCC010000082.1:0-14332 GCA_031386125.1 Chitinophagaceae bacterium | reverse complement strand
CTGGCCAGCAACCTGAAGAGTTCTAAGGACAAAAAGATAAAAATGCAGGAGGTAACGTTAACAGAAGTAAAACAGGAAGAAAAGAAAATAATACCTCCACCTCCACCACCACCCAAAGTGGAACCACCCAAAGTGGAAATGAAACAGTTTACCCCGCCTGTGATTAAAAAGGATGAGGAAGTGGAAAAACCACCACCACCACAGGAAGAATTGAAAGAAGCTAAAATTGATGTGGTAAATCAGGAAGGTATTAAAGATGAGAACATCGCCACTCCTGTTGTCATTGATGAAGGAAAGCAGATAGTAGAAGAAAAGAAAGAAGAAGACGAAAACAAGATATTTGACAAAGTGGAAATTGAAGCTAAATTTCCTGGTGGAGATGCCAAATGGCGTCAGTATCTTGAAAGAAACTGTAATGCCCAGGTAGCTACAGATGCCGGTGCCCCGGAAGGTACTTACACTACAGTTGTTCAGTTTGTAGTGGACAAAGAAGGAAATATCAGTGATGTAAAGTCAATGACTAATCATGGTTATGGCATGGAAGAAGAAGCCGTTCGTGTAATTAAAAAAGGCCCGAACTGGACACCAGCTGTTCAAAATGGCCGTGCAGTAAAAGCTTACCGCAAACAACCAATTACCTTCCAGGTGACTGGTGAATAATATAATCTTACAATGCTAAATCCCTTCTGCCACAAGCAGGAGGGATTTTTGTTTTTATATGTTCCCCAATCAAATCTACTTTTGCCAGCATAATGAATAAATTTTCAGGATGGGATGATACGATTGTGGCATTAGCTACTCCACCCGGAGTGGGAGCCATCGGTGTTATTCGTCTCAGTGGTACTAAAGCCATTGCTATTGCTAACGAATTATTCACTGCTAAAAACTTACTTAACCAACCATCTCATACATTGCATGTTGGCTTTCTGAAAGAAGGAGAAAAGGTGTTGGATGAAGCTGTATTATCCCTTTTTAAAAATCCTAAATCATATACCGGGGAAGATGTGGTAGAGATAAGTTGTCACGGCTCACATTATGTACAACAGCAGATAATAGATGCCTGTATAATGAAAGGGGCAAGGCTTGCCAAACCCGGAGAGTTTACCCAACGGGCATTCCTGAATGGCAAATTGGATCTTGCACAGGCAGAAGCGGTTGCTGATTTAATAGCTTCCAATACTGCGGCCTCGCAAAAGGCAGCGTTGCATACTATCCGGGGGGGCTTTTCTGAAAGCCTGTCAACATTACGGGAAAGACTGATTCGCTTTTCTGCATTGATAGAACTGGAACTGGATTTCTCACAGGAAGATGTAGAATTTGCCGACCGAAAACAATTTTATGAGCTGATTAATGAATTAACTGATTCAACTACCAGGCTTGTTAATTCATTCTCTCTCGGTAATGTAATCCGCAATGGTGTAAGTGTGGCTATTATCGGGAAACCCAATGCTGGTAAATCCACATTGCTAAACAGCTTACTCAATGAAAACAGGGCTATTGTGAGTGAAATTCCCGGAACCACGAGAGATACAATTGAAGAACTCATAAATATAGATGGTATTATTTTTCGGCTGATTGATACTGCTGGTATTCGTCAACATAGCAATGATGTAATTGAGAATGCTGGTATGGAACGCAGTCTTGAAAAAATGAAACAAGCTGACCTCGTATTGTATTTATTTGATGCAGCTGAAACGAGGCCTGAAATTGTAATTAAGAAAACTGAATTTGATAACCAGCAATTGAATTATTTATTGGTGGCGAATAAAATTGATGCGATAGGTGAAACTGCAGCAAAAGAGAAATTCGGGGATTTGGATAAGATGATTTTCATTGCTGCCAAACAGCATTTGCATACCGATGTGTTGAAAGAAAGAATGGTAGATGCTGTACTGCATGGGCAGGTGCAAACCGAAAACACCATCATCACCAATGCAAGGCATTATCATGCCCTAAAAGAAGTACAGCACTCACTTACTGATATTAAAAATGGGTTGGATAATAACCTTTCGGGTGATTTATTAGCTTTGGACATTCGTCGCTGCCTGCACTATCTTGGTGAGATTACCGGTGAGATTACCAATGAAGATCAATTAGATTACATCTTTAGTAAGTTCTGTATCGGAAAGTAAAGTCAATCCATCTTTATTGCTGAATCGGCATTCAACAGTTCTTTTTTTCTTATTACCAACCCAACATTTTTCAGCAATACAATTGTTAGAAACATAAAAGCAACCAGTATTACCAAAACCAATTCCTGGCGTAGTTCCCTCAACCAATAAGCTTCTATCAAAACAAATCCATGAATGAAACAAATGAGTTTGCTTGCAAGGCCATGACTAAAGCCCTGGTTTGTCAACAGGTGATGAATATGAGTTTTATCTGCCGAAAAAGGTGATTTGCCTTTCCATATCCTGGTGGCAAATACACGAAGCGTATCAAAAACAGGAATGAGTACAATGCCCAGCACAAATACCGGTGCATGTGGTAACACAGGGTTAGGAGAAAACACATTTACCTGCATCAGGCGGATACATAAAACAGCTACCACAAATCCGAGTACCAGCGAACCAGTATCACCCATAAAAATCCGGGCAGGATTTAAATTAAAATACATGAAAGCAAGAATGCCACCAGCTAATGCAAAAGCAATTAAAGCAGTATTTACATCACCACTCATGGTGAGGAACATACCTACGATGACTAAACTCATGAATCCAATTCCACCGGCAAGTCCATCAATGCCATCAATCAGGTTGAATGCATTGGTGATACCAACGATGGCCAGAAAAGTAAAAGTGTACTGTGCCATCAATGGCAGCTCATGTATGCCAAACAAACCATCAAAGGAAGTGATGCGGATACCGGAAAGGGCAATCAATGCAGCAAGACCTGCCTGAACAATGAATTTATATTTTGCGGAGAGATCTTGCAGGTCGTCCATAATGCCCAACGCAAACAATACAGCAATAGAAAAGAAGAAACTTATCTGGGGTATTGCCTTGCTGAACGGAAACCAGAGAAACAAGGCTGTCATCATACCGGCAATAATAGCAATGCCACCCATAGTTGGAATTGGAGCAGCATGCTCCTTCCGGGCATTCGGCATATCGTATAAACTGTGTTTCTTAATCAGGCTGATGATGGGAGGGATAGTAATAAGTGTTACTATAAAAGCAGTAATGAAACACAGCAGCGCAAACTTGTAGTCGGTGAAATACAGGTCAACCTGCAAAAAGTAAAGGGGGCTTTTCATTCTAGTCTGGTTTAGGATCCCGTTTCATGACGGGATGGATATTGGTTCTATCTTCTAAAATAGCCCTGTAAAGTAAAATTTGCAATGGCTTTTTATCCAATTTTGCCGAAATGCAGTTTTACCCTTAACAAGTTGCAGTTTTTAAGCTTCATCTTGGGATATTTGCTATAACAAGACCGTAATTTTCACCTTACAGCATGGTAACAATTCTGCCAATATTTTTCTGGGTAAGCTTAGCTGTTTTGTTTTATTGCTACATAGGGTATGGTCTGCTGGTGTTTGTACTAACCAGCCTGAGAAGGTTTGTTGCTCCTTTAAATAAAAAAAAAACCTCAGGAGAAGTGCTGCCGGTTACATTAATTGTAACAGCTTACAACGAAGAAAAAATATTAGAACAGAAGATAAAAAACACTCTTGCCATTAACTACCCGGCAGAAAAACTGCACCTGATTTTTATTACAGATGGTTCTGCAGATAGCTCCGCAAAATTTGTTCAGCAACATCCTACTATTATATCATTGCATCAGTCAGAAAGAAGAGGTAAGTACGCAGCTATAAAAAGAGCTATGCTGCAGGTGCAAACACCGGTGGTTGTGTTCAGTGATGCAAATACACTGCTGAATACAGATTGTATTGAAAAAATAGTAGCGCATTATGCCAACGAAAAAACCGGTGGTGTAGCCGGAGAGAAAAAAATTATTCATAACAAAGATGTATCTGCTGTTGGGGAAGCAGAAGGAATGTACTGGCAGTATGAATCGTTTATGAAAAAATTAGATGCAAGCCTGAATACAGTAACCGGTGCTGCCGGCGAATTATTTTCTATACGGACAGCTTTATTCAAAGAACTGGATGATGAATTAATACTGGACGATTTTGTTATCTCCATGCAAATATGCCTGCAGGGATATAAAATTGAATACGAGCCGGAAGCTTTTGCTACCGAACTGCCATCTGCTTCGCTGGCAGAAGAAGAAAAAAGAAAAGTGAGAATATCGGCAGGTGCTTATCAGTCAATTGGCTATTTAAAAGAGTGCCTGAATGTGTTTAAACATCCGCTGCTGAGTTTTCAATACATCTCCCGCAGGTTGCTGCGGTGGATATTCTGTCCGGTTATGCTGCTGATTTTATTGGTGTCAAACATTTTTATATCCGGTTATCAATCCTCACCAGTTTTTTATAGCTGGATATTATATGTGCAGATAGCGTTTTATGTACTCGCATTTGCGGGATGGTTATTTGTTCGGTCAGGAAAAAAGGCAGGCCTGTTTACTATTCCGTTTTATTTTGTGTTTATGAATTATTGCTTGGTAAAAGGGTTTATCAAATTTGTAAAAGGGCGACAATCGGTGTTGTGGGAAAAATCATTGCGGCAGGCCGTTTGATAGTTCATGGTTCAAAGAACGGTTGTTTATAGTTTGAGCAAATAACAGGCTGGCAATTGCTATTTTTGTAAGAAACACATCAACTATTTCATCCTTCTCTCACATATTATCCTCTCCCATTGAGTATCTAAAAGGTGTAGGTCCGCAAAAAGGTGATATACTGAAAAAGGAATTAAACATTTTCACTTTTGGTGATCTGCTCGAACATTATCCTCACCGGCATATTGACAGAACCAAAATCAATCTCATCAGCGAAATAACGCCGTTAACCGAGTTTGCACAAGTGGCGGCGGTACTGGTCAATTTTGAAATAGTTGGCCAGAGAGGTGGCAAAAGAATAGGAGCACAGGTAAAAGATAAAACAGGGTTTCTTGAACTCACCTGGTTTCAGGGATTAAGTTGGGTGGAGAAACAACTTGTAACAGGTCAATCATACCTTATTTATGGCCGTGTCACTTTTTATAATGGGCAGCCGCAGATTGTTCATCCGGAAATGGAAATGCTGGTGCCGGAGCAACAATTAGAAAAAAATTTCTTAGAACCCGTTTATTCCACCACCGAAAAACTAAAAGCAAGAGGCCTTGGTGGCAGGCAGATAGGTAAGTTGACACAACAACTGATGGGTATGGTGCAGGAAAAAGATGTTAGGGAAAATTTACCCGAAACAATATTGCAGCAGTTGAAATTAGTCAGCCGTTATGCTGCCTGCCGGCAAATTCATTTTCCACAAACAACCGATGAGTATGAGGAAGCTGTTAAAAGAATAAAGTTTGAAGAACTGTTTGTCGCACAACTACGGATGAATTTATTGCGCAGCCACCGCCATCGTTTCTCCAAAGGAGTGGTATTTGACAAAGTGGGTGATTTGTTCAATGATTTTTTTAAGAACCATCTTCCCTTTGAGTTAACCGGTGCTCAAAAAAGAGTGATAAAGGAAATAAGAAACGATACGGCCAAAGGTAAACAGATGAACAGGCTGCTACAAGGAGATGTAGGCAGTGGCAAAACGATTGTCGCTGTTCTTATTATGTTGCTGGCGGTGGATAATAATTACCAGGCCTGCCTGATGGCACCTACAGAAATATTAGCCCGTCAGCATTTTAAAACACTCAGCACATTGTTGGAAAAAATAAATGTGCCGGTAAAATTACTGACCGGTTCTACCAAAGTGGCAGAGCGAAGAAAAATAGTAAAAGAGCTGGAAGAAGGTGCTTTAAAAATCTTAGTGGGCACCCATGCCGTAATTGAAGATGTGGTGCAATTCAAAAACCTCGGCATTGTTATTATTGATGAACAGCACCGCTTTGGTGTGGCACAACGGGCAAAGCTCTGGCAAAAAGCAAACATACCACCGCATGTGCTGGTAATGACGGCAACACCAATACCAAGAACACTGGCTATGACAGCTTATGGCGACCTTGATTATAGTGTGATTGATGAGCTGCCACCGGGACGGCAACCCATCACCACCGTTCATCGTTATGAATCACAGCGAAGTAAGGTGATGGATTTTATCAGGGCAGAAATTGATAAGGGGCGACAGGCCTATATTATTTTTCCGTTGATAGAGGAAAGTGCCAAATTGGATTATGAAAACCTGATGCAGGGCTACGAAAATGTAAAAGGCTATTTTCCCGAACCCAAATACTGGATAAGCATGGTGCATGGTCGGCAGCCATCAGATCAGAAAGAATTGAATATGAAAAGATTTGTTGATCATGATACGCAGATAATGGTGTCCACTACCGTTATAGAAGTGGGGGTGGATGTGCCAAATGCTTCGGTGATGGTGATTGAGAGCACAGAGAAATTTGGCCTCTCTCAACTACACCAACTGCGGGGCAGGGTAGGCCGGGGGGCAGAAAAAAGCTATTGCATACTTTTATCCGGATCAAAATTGGGTAATGATGCCCGTCAACGCATCAAAATCATGACAGAAACTAACAATGGGTTTGTGATTGCCGAAAAAGATCTGGAATTGCGGGGACCGGGTGATATTCAGGGAACAAGACAAAGCGGGGAGTTAAACTTTAAGCTGGCCAGCATAGTCCAAGACCGGCCGCTTTTGGAGGTGGCCAGGAATATGGCTGCTGCATTGCTGGAAAAAGACCCTGACTTGGTTTCGGCCGAAAATTTGCAGTTAAAGACCTTCCTGAATCAACAGAAAGGAGTAGTGGTGTGGAGTAAAATTTCGTAATATATCAAATGGTTTATAAACAAAAGACCGGAAATAGTGGGGTTAGAAAATCAAATGACCATGAGCCAACATTTCTTAACACAAGTTTTCAATCCATCTTTCCTTAAATTTTGTTACTTTAATACAAATAATTTGACCCTGAAACAATTCCTGATTTTTACCGCCATCATTTTTCCTGCTTTTGCAGCCATTGCACAGAGTCATAATAACATTGAGTTTATCGAAAACAAAGGCCAGTGGGACAGCCGGGTGCAATACAAAGGCAATGTTAGTAATGGTGCTTTCTTCATAAGGGCTGGTGGCTTTACAGTACTTCAGCACAACCCGGGAGACTTTGCTTCGGTTGCCACATTTTTGCACGGGCAAAAAGCAGATGGTTCCCCGGTAAGGCCCAGCGATAAAATTGTACTTCGTTCTCATGCCTGGGATGTTGATTTTTTGGGAGCATCCCCGGATGTAAAGACAGTTGCTGATAAAGCCATTTCAACTTACAATAATTATTTTATTGGAAGCGATCAGTCCAAATGGGCTGGTGGTTGCCATATCTACCAGGCTATCACATTGAAAGATGTATACCCTAATATTGATGTCCGCTATTATACTGACAATGAATTTTTGAAGTATGATATTATTGTAAAACCAGGCGGCGATGTTTCTAAAATCGCTTTGAAGTATAACGGCATTGATAAACTACAGGTGAAAAATAAAGAATTGATGGTTACCACATCTGTGGGAGAAATGAAAGAATCATCACCTTACACCTATCAATCCACTGTTAATGGAAAAAACGAAATCAGTTGTAAGTATGTAGTAAAAGATAATGTGTTGCGGTTTGATGTAAAAAATTATGACCCTACCACCACTTTAATAATTGATCCAGTTGTTATTTTTTGTTCCTTTTCTGGAAGCTCAGCAGATAATTGGGGCTATACAGCTACCTATGGGCCTGATGGGAGTATGTATGGCGGGGGTACTGTATTTAATAGTGGGTTTCCCACTTCTCCCGGGGCATTTCAAACTACCTTTCAGGGAGGAGTAGGTGGGGCTGGCAACGGATTTGATATTGGTATTATCAAGCTTTCATCTAACGGCTCCAACAGAATGTATGCTACTTATCTTGGCGGTGGAGGAGACGAGCAGCCACACAGTCTGGTAGTTGATAACCAGGGAAATTTAATAGTAGCTGGTCGCTCCAATTCCGGTAATTACCCCGTGGTAAACCGTGTAATACAAGACGGTGTTGGCGGAGGATATGATATCGTTGTTACTAAGTTTAATACAACTGGTACTGCTTTAATAGGATCAAAAAAACTTGGCGGTACCGGAGATGACGGCGTAAATATTACAGCATCGAGGGATCTTATTTCTTTGCAGCGTAACTATGGTGACGATGGACGTAGTGAAGTGATATTGGATGGGGGAGGTAATGTGTATGTGGCTTCCTGCACTCAATCCACTGCTTCTCCAAGCCAGGCCAATAATTTTCCGGCTATTGGTTCTCCATTTCAAGCTTTACCTGGAGGCGCACAAGATGGTGTAGTTATTAAATTAACCCCCACACTCAGTGCAGTTACATTTTCCAGTTATCTTGGCGGAAATGCCAATGATGCAGCCTATGTATTATCAATAGGACCTGGCGGAAATATTTATGTGGCTGGTGGAACAGAAAGTGGAAATTTGCCAGGCAGCACAGCAGGAACAGTAGGCCTGTCAAATAATGGTTTAGTCGATGGGTTTGTTTCTGTTATTAGCAATAATGGTACAGTCATCAGCCGGACAACTTATATTGGCACCACTGGATTTGATCAGGTATTCGGTGTCCAGTTTGACCAAAAAGGATTTCCCTATGTCATGGGTCAAACTACTGGAAACTGGCCGGTTATTAATGCAGTATATAATAATCCGGGAGGCAAACAATTCATTGCCAAACTACAGCCGGATTTATCATCGTTTATCTATTCCACCGCTTTTGGCTCCGGAGCTCCTACACCAAACATTTCGCCTATCGCCTTCTTGGTTGACCGCTGTGAAAATGTTTATATCTCCGGTTGGGGAGGACATTTTGGCGCCAGTAATGCTCCTTTTTTTAGTGCCGGAACTACCGGTCTTCCGGTAACACCCGATGCTATAAAAGGGACTACCGATGGCCGGGACATGTATTTCTTTGTGCTAAAGAAAGATGCTACCCAACAACTATTCGGTAGTTTTTTTGGAGAAAATAATGTTAACCCAAATCAGGGGTCAGACCATGTAGATGGAGGCACCAGCCGTTTTGATCCTAATGGGGTTATATACCAGGCTATTTGTGGTAATTGTAATATTGGTGCCAGGGCTATTTATCCAACTACGCCGGGTGCATGGTCCACTACAAATAATTCACCGAACTGTAATCTGACGATGGTTAAAATTGCCATGAACCTTGCAGGAGTGGCAGGCAGTGTTCGATCTGCTATAGATGGCGCAAGGGATACTGCAGGATGCCTTCCTCTGCCAGTTGTTTTTACAGACACTATTGGCAATGCACAAACGTATGAGTGGCATTTTAATTACGTTCCCGGCGGACCGCCAGACCAGATAACTACTGTACCCACTGCCTCATTTACTTACACTGCAGTTGGTACTTACAGGGTATTGCTGGTATCAGTTGACCTGAGTACCTGTAACCAGCGAGATTCTTCTTTTATCAATATCCGGGTAGGTGATTTAAAAGCTTTTCTACGACCAGCCTGGCGACCGGTAGGTCCGGGTTGTCCAAAGTTTACCTATGAGTTTATCAATAACTCAGTTACTGATATTTCCCGGCCCTTCCAGGACACTTCTTTTGTCTGGGATTTTGGGGATGGAAGTCCCCGTGTGCCAGCTAAAATTGGTGCCATCAATGCAGTTACACATACCTACCCGGCCCTTGGCACTTATTTGCCTAAACTTATTTTAAAAGATACTGCCTACTGTAATAATCCTGATGATAGCACATTCGTCATCAGCATTGCGGATAATGTGAAGGCAATCATCAGCACACCTGCCAGTGGATGTCTTCAATACAATGCAGTGTTTAAAAGCAATTCCTTAAACGGCGTTACTTTTTCCTGGGATTTTGGTGATCCAACATCTCCCGATAATACTTCCACTCTTGAAAATCCCGTGCATTTATATGCTAACACAGGTATATATATTGTACGGCTGACAGTTACCAATCCGGGCACCTGCAATGTTACCCATGATACCACCTTTAGTGTCCGGGTATTTGACTCACCCACACCTGATTTTACCGCTTCACCGCCAGTGGAAAACACACCCACCACCTTTACCAATTTATCATCATTGGATGCCGTTCGTTTCAAATGGGCTTTTGGTGATGGGGATAGTTTGCTCACCACATCAAGGGCAGCGGTAGTGCATCAGTATAATGCAACTGGCACATTTAATGCCTGTCTTACTGCTTACAATGGTATCGGGTGCGACAGTACAATCTGTAAACCGGTGCAGGCCACCATTGTGCCGGTAGTGGATGTGCCGAATGCTTTTACACCACAAAGCGGTGATGTAAACAGTGTGGTTTATGTAAGAGGATTTGGTATTGCTAAAATGCAGTTCATTATCTGGAATCGTTGGGGGCAAAAAGTGTTTGAAACCAATAACCGTTTCCAGGGATGGGATGGAAAAGTGAAAGGAGCCGTGCAACCGATGGATGTGTATGCTTATACGCTGAGTATCGAGTTTTCCGATGGCACCAAAATAACCAAGAAGGGTGATATAACATTAATAAGATAGATTAATGTGCTGATTAGCTAATATGATAATGTGGTAATGAAAAAACTTAAAAACATACGGAGTCTTATTGTATTGCTCGCAGCTAACAGCTTATGGCTTGCTGCTTCTTCGCAGGATCTGCATTTCTCACAGTTCATGAATTCGCCATTGCTTACCAATCCGGCCAACACTGGTTTTACCCCGGATGGTGATTACAGGCTCGGTGCCAACTACCGCAACCAATGGTCCACGGTTACTGCGTTTCCTTATAAAACAATGAGTGTTTTTGGTGATATGCAGACGATGCAAAACAGTGATAATACAGGCTGGATGGGTTTGGGCGGGGTTATTCTCCGTGATGTAGCCGGAACTGGTGCCCTTACTTCTACCAAAATATATGGCTCCATTGCCTACCACCAGATGGTGAATGCCGGCAGCCTGGTGAGTCTTGGTTTTAATGTGGGCTGGGCCAACAAAAATATCAATACTTCCAACCTTAGTTTTCCCAGCCAGTGGAACGGAAAGTTTTTTGATGTACATAATACTTCTGTTGCTCCTAAGTTAGATGTCAATAATATTAACTACCTCGACATACAGGTGGGAGCCAACT
The DNA here is from genome assembly GCA_031386125.1 of Chitinophagaceae bacterium. Taxonomy (GTDB): domain Bacteria; phylum Bacteroidota; class Bacteroidia; order Chitinophagales; family Chitinophagaceae; genus JJ008. The sequence goes on along the minus strand of JANNCC010000082.1, from coordinate 3,134 downwards.
ATGCTTATTTCCCCAGCGATAGGGTGTACCTGAACGCCGGTTTTTCTGCCATGCATGTAAACAAACCAAGAGAATCTTTTTTTGATGCACAGCAGGGAGTTGATAATCGTATCCCCGTTCGCTATAACGGATTTTTAAATGGCAGCTTTATGCTGAATGACCGGGTGATTGTTAATCCGAATATCTATGCATCCATGCAGGCAAAGTCTTACGAAATAGTAGGGGGGCTGAATGCCCACTATAATCTTTCCGGTGATGGAGAAACAATATTAATAGCCGGTGCTTACTACCGCTATAAAGATGCGGTGATACCCATGATAGGCCTGGGATTAAAAGATTATACTATCACTTTCACTTATGATGCCACCCAATCAACATTGAAAACATACAATAACGGCCGTGGCGCTCTGGAATTTTCCCTTATCAAACAGGGAGTGGTGGACAGGTACAACGGAAATAAACGGGAGAGTATGTGCCCGTCGTTTAAGACGTACTAGCTTTCCTATTTCGGGATGTTGCCGATTATTCCGATTTTTACACCTCATCTTTTTCACTAACGAATCATGAATACGGTAACTACTCCTTTGCTTATATCATCACATATCGAAACGTTCAAAAAAATTGTAGGAGAGCAATTTGTAGTATCAGATGAAGAGTCGCTGAACAATTACGGGCATGATGAAACAGAAAACCTGCATTTTCCACCAGCCATAGTCATTAAACCCCGGACAGCAGAAGAAATCAGTGCTATACTAAAGATCTGTAATAAAGAAAGAATTCCCGTTACCCCCCGTGGTGCAGGCACAGGACTAAGCGGTGCTGCCCTGCCACATTTGGGTGGTGTTTTGTTATCAATGGAAAGAATGAATTCCATTCTGCAGATTGATGAAAAGAATTTGCAGGTAACTACCGAACCGGGGGTGATAACAGAGGTGTTGCAAAATGCAGTGAAAGAAAAAAAATTATTCTATCCACCCGACCCCAGCAGCCGTGGCTCCTGTTTTATCGGTGGCAACATAGCACACAATAGCGGCGGCCCCAAAGCAGTAAAGTATGGTGTGGTAAAAGATTATGTGCTGAACCTGGAAGTGGTGCTACCCTCCGGCGAAATTATCTGGACAGGTTCCAATGTTTTAAAAAACTCCACCGGTTATAATCTTACGCAACTATTAGTAGGCAGCGAAGGCACATTAGGTGTCATTACCAAAATTGTATTGCGGTTGATTCCCTCACCAGCTTATGATGTGCTGATGCTGGTGCCTTTCCGAAACCTGGAACAGGCAGGCGAAGCCGTGAGTGCCATCTTCAGGGCTGGCTTTGTACCAAGTGCTATGGAACTGGTAGAAATTGATGCACTTAAAATCGTAAGCAAATTTGTTGACAGCACTGCCGTTCCGCTTACGGATGATACGGCTGCTCACCTTATCATAGAAGCAGACGGTAATAATATGGAGGTGCTGATGGGAGAGATGGAAGCTATTGGCAACCTGTTAACACAATATGATATCGGAGAAATTTATTTTGCAGATGATGCACAGCAAAAAGCTGAACTGTGGAAACTTCGGCGAAGAGTGGCAGAAGCTGTTAAGTTGGTTGGTTACACCATTGAAGAAGATACCGTGGTGCCACGGGCAACATTACCAGTATTGATTACCGGCGTAAAGGAATTGGGCAGAAAGCATGATTTTGAAGTGGTTTGCTATGGACATGCCGGTGATGGTAACCTGCACATAAGAATACGAAAGGAAGGCACCCCCAACAGCTATGGTGATGCAGCAATGACCACCGCATTGCGGGAACTATTTGAACTGGTGAAAGGGCTTGGCGGTACCATCAGCGGCGAACATGGTATCGGGCTGATTCAAAAGCCATACATGGACATTGTCTTCCGGGAAGCCAACCTCCGGTTGATGCGGGAAATAAAAAAAGCCTTTGACCCGAATAACATATTAAACCCCGGAAAGATTTTTGATCTGACATAAAAAATACCCAATGATGATGAAGAAAATTATTTTATCCGCCTTTTTATCCGCTACTTTGTTAACCTCGCTGAAGGCCCAGGATGAGGAGGAAAAAGAAAAAGAAAAAACACCATTTAAAGAAAACCTCTTTACTGGCGGCAGCGTATCGCTGGCTTTTTACAACAATACTTTTTTAATTGGTGGCAGCCCGGTTCTGGGTTATAGCTTAACCAACTGGGCCGATGCAGGTATCGTTGTTAACTACAATTATACATCTTACAGGGATGTAGAAACTTTTGATGACAAGCTGCGACAAACTGTTTACGGTGGCGGCGGTTTTGTAAAACTGTATCCCGTTCGTTTTCTTTTTGCACAGGCACAGTTGGAACACAATTTTATCAGGCAGAAATATATTCCCCCGGGCGGCGGCGCCACTTCTACAGGAAAGGATGATGCCAGCAGTTTCCTGATTGGTGGTGGATATACAACAGGCAGAGAGGGAAAAGGTGGTGAGCCATTTTATTACCTTGCTGTATTGTTTGATGTGTCAGGCAATACGAACTCTCCTTACACAGATGCGGCTGGGCGGTCAATTCCTATTATAAGGGCTGGATTGCAGATACCCTTATTTCAGGGAGAAGAAAAAAGCCGCAGGTAAAATCTATTGCACATAGCTAATTAATTCCGAAGGGTCATCAATTATGATGATCCTTTTTTCTGCCTGTTCATACAGAAATTCTTCTTCCCGCATCTTTTGTATGTGCAGTATAAGATGATTATAAAAACCATCGGTGTTGAGAATAAACACTGGTTTATCATGAATGGAGAGCTGGTTCCAGGTAACTATTTCAAATAATTCATCGAGGGTGCCGAAGCCACCCGGAAGAATAATGGCGGCATCGCAAAGATTATACAATGTTTTTTTCCGGATATGCATATCGTCAGACACAATCAACTCGGTAATATGCTGGTGCTGCACTTCCCATTCCAATAATATTTTAGGAATAATACCGGTTACATTTCCCCCATATTCCATCACACTATCGGCAATAGTTCCCATAATGCCCGCACTGCCGCCGCCATAAATAAGCCGGATATTATTTTCAGCCATCAACTTTCCCAACTGTGCTGCATGTTGGGTGTATAAAGGATTAGTTCCTTTCTTAGAGCCGC
>JANNCC010000026.1:0-10812 GCA_031386125.1 Chitinophagaceae bacterium | reverse complement strand
TTCGCTGTCCTTGTGAAGCAATGTTTTTAAACGGCTGGTTACTTAATTGAATGTCCAGGTCATCCCGGTGAATGCCGGAGGTAGTTCGCTGTGCAAAGCAATCCTTGGTTCTGTTGATTTTTAATAATTCGGCGAAAGATGCCTGTAATAATTCGCTTTCATAAAATAGGTTTACATATTCATCTTTTTGAGAAATTTCATTGTAAAGATGTTTGGCCACCGGCAGGAATGAAACAAGAAAGGCTGACCGTTTATGGAAGACATAATCACCGGGTTTGATAAGTTGTTCGTCCAGCACATCAAGTAATTCAAAATTCCTTCCACCTGTTTCAGCAAAGGATTTCAACAGGGAGTTTCGTTGTTCGAGTATTTTTTTATAAGTAATGAGGTTTTGCATGTATTCTGCATCCAACTGGCAAAGCAATGCATCCAAAAAATTCCGTCGTTCCTTACTGTCACCCGTTATCAGTTCGGCATCATCCGGGGCTATAACCACACAGGGATACCGGCCAATATGCTGAGAAAATTTGTCGTAGGCATCGTCATTTATCGAAAACTCCTTTTTTCCCGTTTCCCGGAGTATGCAAACGGCCTTCTCTGGCTTGTCATGCAATTCAATATTTCCTTCCAACCGGAAGCCATTATTGCCGTGCTGCACATTGTTGCCATCCAGCCGGGTAAAGTAGCTTTTGGTAAAACAGAGGTAGTGGATGGCATCCAGCAGGTTGGTTTTGCCCACTCCGTTTTTGCCGCAAATGCCAATAATCCGCTCCGTAAAGTCGAAGGACCTGTTACTGTAGTTTTTGAACTGAAGCAGGGATATGTGTTGAAGACGAAGCATATGAAGGCGCAAGATACAAGGAACCTGCCTACCAGACAGCCAAGGTACAAGCCCCACAACCGGGCAGTGGTTGAAACCCGACAATCTTCATTAAGACCAAAAAATAAAAGCCAACCTCTTGTAAAACAATGCTGTCTTGTGTCCTTGAACCTTGAATTCATGTACCTTATGTATGGTTTTTTCCCTTATTTTTGCGACTCAAATTTTTAGTCTGTGGCTGCTAAATTTTCTAAAGAAACTTATCTCTACTGGTACGAATTAATGCAGCTTATCCGCCAGTTTGAACTAATGTCGGAGGAGAAGTACAAAATGGATGGCAAAATCCGTGGGTTTTTTCATGCCTACATCGGGCAGGAAGCTATTGCTGCGGGTTGTATGACAAGTACCCGTCCGGAAGACCTGATGATAACGGCCTATCGTGACCATGGATTGGCCATTGCCAAAGGTGTTTCAGTAAACAGTTGTATGGCCGAATTGTATGGTAAGGCAACGGGTTGTGCAAAGGGAAAAGGTGGCAGTATGCACTTCTTTGGAAAAGATGTTGGATTTTTTGGCGGACATGGAATCGTGGGAGCACAGATTGGTACAGGTGCCGGTTTAGCTTTCGCAGAGCAATACCGTGGTACAGATAATGTGGTGCTTTGTTATTTTGGTGATGGTGCTGCACGGCAGGGCATATTGCATGAAACATTTAACCTGGCCATGCTGTGGAAGCTGCCGGTAATTTTTATTTGTGAAAACAACAACTACGCCATGGGTACTTCGGTAGAACGTACTTCCAACGTAGTGGACATTTATAAACTGGCGGATGGATATGAAATGCCAGCTGATACAATTGATGGCATGAGTCCCGAAGCAGTGCATGAAGGTGTTGGCCGTGCAGTAAAAAGAGCAAGGGAAAAAGGTGGACCAACTTTACTGGAGATAAAAACTTATCGCTACAAAGGTCACTCCATCAGCGACCCGCAGAAATACAGAACTAAAGAAGAAGTGGATGAATACAAGAGCAAAGATCCTATTCAGATGATATTGAAAACAATTCTGAGTAACAAATTTGCTACACAAGAAGAAATTGATATAATCAATAAAAGGGTGGATGATATAGTTGAGGGTTCAGTGAAGTTTGCCGAAGAAAGCCCCTGGCCGGATGACAGCGAAGTACTGAAAGATGTGTATGTTGACCAGAACTATCCATTCATTGTTGATTAAGAAACCCACTTAATCCCAAGAAGGGTGTTAAAAACATGATTGAATTTTAGACCTTTTAATATTTTATAAATTAAGAAATAACAAATAAAATGGCAGACAAGAAAAGTATGCAGGAGTTAGATGGTGAAGCAGTGATAGCAAAAGCAAAAGACTTTTGGTCAAAATTCAGCAAGCCGGTAATGATTGCCAGTACAGTAATTATTGTAGCAATCGGTGGCTGGTATGTTTACCAGAATTTTTTCAAAAAACCAAAAGAGGATAAGGCTGTTGAAGCAATGTTCAAAGCAGAAGAGTACTATCGGTTAGATTCTACTAATCTTGCCCTGAATGGTGATGGTCAGTATGATGGGTTTCTGAAAATTATCAGCAAGTACGGTGGTACAGATGCCGCTAACCTTGCCAGTTTTTATGCAGGTGATTGCTATATCAAATTAAATGATAACGAAAAAGCAATTAAGTATCTGAAAAAATTCAGCACTGCTTCCAAAGCAGTACAAGCAAGAGCTTATAAGCTGCTGGGTGATGCGTATGCGGAACTGGGTAAAAATGCAGATGCGTTGAGTTATTACAAGAAAGCAGCCCGGCATTTTGAACAGGATGAAGCTAACTCCGCTGAGTATCTTTTATTTGCAGCGTACTTAGCTGACAGAGTGATGAAAGACTCCAAAGAAGCTACCACTTTATATAAAGAGATAAAAGAAAAATTTCCAAAAAGCAATCAGGCTTCTACGGCAGACAACTACCTGGCACAACTTGGAGTGTATAATGTAAATTAATTATGGCTGACGTTAAAAACAGCAAACTGAAAGATATTGATACAGGCATCCTGAACAAGGATGCCTGTATCGTTTTGGTGAAAACGGAATGGAATGCTGCCATTGTTGACCAATTGGAAAGAGGTTGCATTGCCATGCTGGAAAAACATGCGATAAAAAAAATTGTGGTGATCACTGTTCCTGGTGCATTTGAAATTCCATTTGCGATTAAAAAATATTGGGAAAATGCCGGCAAAAAAAATAAGCCAGATGCCTTTGTAGCATTAGGCTGTGTGATAAAAGGCAATACACCGCATTTCGACTTTGTGTGTAAAGCAATCACAGATGGAGTGGTACAATTAAATCTTTCTTTACTTGTACCAACTATCTTTGGAGTGCTGACTGTGGATAATGAGCAGCAGGCTAGTGAAAGAATTGGTGGAAGGCATGGGCACAAAGGTGAGGAGGCAGCTATAACCGCAATAAAAATGATCGCCTTAGCTAATTCATTTAAGAAATAAAAAAATTGAACGTACAGTTATTCATACCATGTTTTGTTGACCAGCTTTATCCTGACACAGCATTCAATATGATAAAAGTGCTGGAGAAAGCCGGTTGTACGGTAAGTTACAATACTTCGCAAACCTGTTGTGGTCAGCCAGCTTTCAATGCTGGTTTCTGGGATGAAGCAAAATCAGTTTGTACAAAGTTTATCAAAGATTTTAGCGGCAGCGATTATGTAGTGGCACCAAGTGCCAGTTGTGTGGGTTTTATAAGAAACTATTACAGCAAATTATTTGAAAATTCATCTGTTCACAACGAAGTAAAAGATTTAGGAAAAAGAGTGTTTGAGTTTTCTGAGTTCATGCTGGACATTTTAAAAGTGGAAGATGTCGGTGCTATACTGAACGGTAAAGCCACTTATCATGATAGCTGTGCAGGATTGAGAGAATGTAAAATAAAGGAAGAGCCAAGAAGGCTATTATCTCATGTAAAAGGGTTGGAGATAGCCGAGATGAACGATGTAGAAACCTGCTGTGGCTTCGGCGGAACTTTTGCCGTAAAATTTGAATCTATCTCGGTGGCGATGGGAGAACAAAAAGTAGAACATGCTTTAGCCACTGGTGCTGACTATCTTATCTCCACCGACCATTCCTGCCTGATGCATTTGCAGGGATATATAAAACAGAAAGGATATAATTTACAGACAATGCATTTGGCAGATGTGCTGGCAAGCGGTTGGTAACTATAGTCCCGAAAAATAATCATACCCCTTCACATCAGCCCAATAATCAGGAGTTCGCTTATTATCAAAATACATGTAACCAATTCTCTTCAGGCTTTTTACTCCATACTTTACAGGTATAATTAACCGGAGCGGATAACCCTGATCCATTGGAAGTGGTTTACCATTTAATTCATAACACAATAATGTTTGGGGATGCAAAGCACTTGGCATATCAATACCAACATAGTATTGTTTATCCGGCGTAGCAAGTCCCAAATATTTCATTGCACCTTCTTCTGTTAATCCATACGCTTTCATAAACTCCGAGAGCTTAACACCACCCCAGTGTGTAATCTGGCTCCAGCCTTCTATACATTTAAAATTGAAAGCAAAGTCGATTTTAGGTAATTTCTTTATTTCATCTAATGTTACTTTAAGGGTGTCGCCCTTACTTTTTATTACATTCAATGCCCAGGTAGTTGGGTCGAAAGTGGTTTTTAATCCGAGGTTTCCATTAACCCTAGCAGGAACCGCTTTTGATACAGGGTACTCTTTTGTCAAATGTTTATCTGATAATAGTTTATCAAACACATTTTCGTTAGCATCCAATACTTTCCTTAGAGGAGTACTGGTTTTTCCAGCAGCGGCAGGCTGCTTACGCAACCATTTCCATCCGGCAAAGGCAGCACCGGCAAACACAAAAAAGAAAAAGAAAGAAACAACTGTCTTTTTCAAAATTAGTTGGTCAGTATCCAGTTTTGAGTTTTTTGTAACCAGGGTTTTAAAAAAATTTGCCATGACAATATTATTTAACTGGTTCTTTGGTTGCTTGCTGTGTATCCGATGCAGGTAAATCTTTCTTTAATTTTTTTACTTCAAATCCCGTTATCATTGCCCGAAAGTTATTCCATCCGGCCATAATTACCTGGCCTATATGAACGAGAAAAAACAAAACATAGCCAATCGTCAACGCAAAGTGAAGTATCCTTGCCATTTTATAGCCGCCCATCAAAGAGCAAAGCCAGCCCAACTGTACAGGTTTATAAATAGCCAACCCGGTAAGAATAGAGCCAATGCCCATAAAAATAATTGCGGTGTAGGCAATGCGTTGCGCTGCGTTATATTTTCCGTTTATGGGTGGTGCCGTTTTTCGAATACGCAAATCATGCAGCAATACCTGCCAGGCTTCTTTAAATGATTTACGATTAGGCATCAGTAATCTCCATTCACCAGAGATAGCCGTGTAAAGTACATAAGCGATGCCATTTAAAAAGAATAGCCACATAAAAACAAAGTGATATGCCATGCCTTCTGAAAGTCTGAAAGGGACATTCAATGCCTGATAAAAGGAGTTGGGGAAAAATTTTAGCAGGGTGGTGCTGCCAAAACCAATTTTATAAACATCATTAGCCCAGTAAATTAGCAAACCACTCCATATCATAATAGCCAGTACCGGAAAATTAATCCAATGAAACCAGCGGATGGCTAAAGGATGCTTTTTTACAATCTCTTTTTTAATCATGATAAACTCTGGTGGCTGTGTGTAAGTTAGCTAAATACAAGAAGTAAACCGAGAGTAAGTTCAGGATTTAGAAGTGGAGGGTTTGTCAGAGTAGTGACAAACAAAAAATCTCCCGCCGAGGGAAGGAGATTCTTGTGCATTGAGGATAATTATTTAGGAAGCACAACATGATCAATCACATGTATCACACCATTGCTTTGATAAACATCTTTTATAGTTATTTCAGCCATACCACCGTTCTCATCTTTTAACCACAGTTTGCCATCTTTTTTCATTACCCACAGTTTGCCACCAGCTACAGTAGTTAATTCTGCGGTACCATTACCTTCTTTAATTTTTGCTTTCAGGGCACTTGCGTCTAATTTGCCTGATACCACATGATAAGTAAGAATGCCAGTCAGTTTTGCTTTGTTCTCTGGCTTAACTAAAGTTTCCACCGTACCAGCAGGCAACATACCGAATGCTGCATTAGTTGGCGCAAATACGGTAAACGGACCAGCACTCATCAATGTTTCAACTAATCCTGCCGCTTTTACAGCAGCTACCAGGGTAGTGTGATCTTTAGAGTTTACGGCATTCTCTACAATATTTTTAGAAGGATACATTGGGGCACCGCCTACTTGTACTGTTTTTTCTTTCATTGGTTGAGCCGAACAAACATTAAACAAAAATGCTGCTGCGAGCATTAGTCCGGTTGATTTAAATAATTTCATACGTTTTGTTTTTGAATTTTATTAAGTTTTTAAAATATCCCCGGCGGGGAACGGATAGAGATACGGCTGGTTTAATACTTTCGGATTTAAACCCGGAAATTTTTTTTAGTCCACAACCTTGTATTTTTGGAAACCGAAAACAAAATTGAATCGTATGGCATACTGGCTCGCAAAATCAGAACCCTCAACTTACAGTTGGGATGACCTTGTAAAAGAAAAGCAAACCTGCTGGAGTGGTGTCAGAAACTATGCAGCCCGTCTGCATCTTCGTGCCATGAAAGAGGGAGATCAAGTATTTTTTTATCACAGCAATGAAGGAGTTGAAATAGTTGGCATCGCCAAAGTGGCAAAAGAATTTTACCAGGACCCAACAACAAATGATGACCGCTGGGTGGCGGTTGATCTGAAGCCGGTAAAAAAAATCAAGAACCCCGTTACGTTAGAAGCAATAAAAAAAGATAAGCGATTAGCCAATATGGCATTGGTAAGATTAGGCCGTTTATCCGTTCAACCAGTTACTGCTGAAGAATGGAAAATAGTAATAGAGTTGGCGGGAGAGAAATGAGTCCAGAGTCTTTAGTCGGGAGTCATTCAAAATTTCATTTAACAAATACGGAAGGTTACTTTTTATGGTGTTGTGGTATCAATATCTGATTCTCACATTTTAACCTTTAAAAGTATAGCCATGAACAAACTTATCACCGGGCTGCTCGTAGTAGCAGCCGGAGCAGGAATTTTCTTGTTCCTCCGCAAAAAAAAGGAAGCAACAACCGCCAACAGCATTACGAAAGAATGGATTGTTGGTAAATGGAAATCAGATGCCGTAATGGCAAATGATTCCAACTTCAGTAAGTATCAATTTGATTTCCAAAAAGATGGTAACGTAGTCAGGTCATTGAATGATTCTGTAAAAGCCGACACTTCGCATTACGAATGGAACAAAGCCAGTGAATTAGTATGGAAAGAAAAAGCCAGCGATTCAACGGGAAAAGTTTATGTGGTAGCTAAACTGACACAAGACAGTCTCAAGGTTCAGGGTGTGGATAGTTCAACTCTTCTGTTTATCAAAGTGAAATAATCGAAGTTAATACTCTGTTCCGGCTATTAAAACGGAACAGAGTTCCGTTCGCATTTATGCAAAATTAAAATTCCTGCATCTACTTAACCGTAACACAAAAAACTTATAGTCATGAAAATAAAAATCACTGCACTAACAGCATTGCTGTTATGCACTCTTATTGCCTGCGATACAAAAAAAGGTGGGTTATCTTCAAAGAATGAAGACAGGAAAGTTCAGAGTATAACTCTTATGTCTACCGAGGAGAAACAGATGATACCTCCGCCACCCAAAAGCAATGAGTACGATCAAAGCTTTAATAATACGATTACTCAGGACGGGTTAAAGGATGAGTCCATTGCAATTCCTGTTGATAAAGAAACAACAGACAAGCCACACAATACAGAGGACTATGACAACATTGTTGAAAACAAATTCCTAGCAGCCACTCAAAATCCTCTTTCCACTTTCTCCATTGATGTGGATGAAGCAGCTTACAGCAACGTAAGAAGATACCTGGAAAATGGTTCCATTCCGCCAGCCGGTGCAGTGCGGATAGAAGAAATGATTAATTACTTTGATTACGATTACACTAAACCAATAAACGGGGAACCGTTTACGGTGAATACGGAGATTTCTGAATGCCCCTGGAACCCGCAACATAAACTGGTGCATATTGGTTTGCAGGGAAAGGAAATTCCAGTTGACAACCTGCCACCATCCAATATGGTTTTCTTAGTGGATGTTTCCGGTTCAATGGATGAACCAAACAAATTGCCATTGGTGCAGGCATCCATGAATATGCTGGTTGATCAGTTGCGGGAGCAGGATAAAGTTGCCATTGTTGTTTATGCCGGTAATGCAGGATTAGTGTTACCATCAACAAGCGGAGTTAATAAAGTAAAAATTAAAGAAGCCATTGATAACCTGCAGGCTGGTGGCTCTACTGCCGGTGGCGAAGGAATTAAACTGGCTTATAAAACAGCGAAAGATAATTTTTTAAAAAATGGCAACAACAGAATAATACTCGCTACTGATGGCGACTTTAATGTTGGCGTTAGCAGTGATGACGACTTGGTCAGGATGATTGAACAGGAAAGAAAAAGTGGTGTGTTCCTTTCAGTGCTGGGCTATGGTATGGGAAATTATAAGGATAACAAGATGCAGCAGTTAGCCGATAAAGGCAACGGCAATCATTCCTATATTGACAATATCAACGAAGCAAGAAAAGTATTAGTAAATGAATTTGGCAGCACTTTATTTACCATTGCCAAAGATGTAAAGATCCAGATCGAATTTAACCCTTCAAAAGTTGAGGCTTATCGCTTGGTAGGTTATGAAAACAGGATGCTGGCTTCAGAAGATTTTAATGATGATAACAAAGATGCCGGTGAACTGGGAAGTGGCCATACCGTAACTGCTTTGTACGAAGTAATACCGGTGGGAGTGAAGGACGATTTCACTAAATCAGTTGATCCGTTGAAATATCAAAGCAACGAAAAAAAGATAGTGAGCAACACAGGTGAAATAATGACGATAAAACTTCGCTACAAAAAACCTAATGAAGATGTCAGCAAACTCATTACTCATCCGGTAATGGATAATCATACTGCATTGGTTAATACATCAGATAATTTCAGATTTTCCGCAGCAGTAGCAGAATTTGGTTTATTGCTCAGGGGGTCTGAATACAAACAACAATCTTCTTACAGTCAGGTAGTCAGCATGGCAAAAGGTGCAAGAGGAATTGATGATAATGGTTACCGGGCTGAGTTTATCCGGTTGGTGCAGTCAGCCACTTCCTTAGCAAATAATTAGTCCCTTTGAATTTTCATAACAGCGAAGCAGGCCATCCGTTTTTGTACGGATGGCTTTGCTGTTTTACATTTGGGTATGGTAAAAAAGAAATTGGTAATACTTACGGGTGCCGGCATCAGTGCAGAAAGCGGATTGAAAACATTTCGTGACAGTGATGGCCTTTGGGAAGGATATGAAGTAACCGAAGTGGCTACGCCAAGAGGCTGGAGAAAAAATCCGCAATTAGTTCTTGATTTCTATAATGAGCGGCGAAAGAATGTGGCCGATGCTCAACCCAATGCGGCGCATTATGGTCTGGCTGAATTAGAGAAAGATTTTGATGTTACTATCATCACTCAAAACATAGACGACCTGCATGAAAGGGCTGGCTCTACCAATGTCTTACACCTGCATGGAGAAATTTTCAAGATGAGGAGTGAGTGGGATGAAACATTAATTGCAGATATACGAGGAGATATAAAACTGGGAGATCAGGCAGAAGATGGAGCACAGCTCCGGCCATATATTGTTTGGTTTGAAGAACCGGTGCCAAAGATTGAAGAGGCAGTTCCTGTCGTGTACTCGGCAGATATTTTTGTGGTTGTTGGCACATCATTAGTTGTTTATCCCGCAGCCGGGCTGGTTAATTATGTGGCGTTGGAAACTCCAAAATTTATTATTGACAAGAAAATTCCCTATACATCACCCATGAAAAACCTGACGCTGATTGAAAAACCAGCCACGGAAGGAGTAAAGGAGTTGTTAGGCATACTGGCAAAACAACTTTAGGTTTTCACTAACAGCGATACAGCTTATCATTGCTGCGAATTTCAGTATGAAAAAATATTTACTTACCTGTTTTATTATTCCCGCATTTCTATTTTCTTCCGCACAAAACTATTTGCCTTTTGAGCAGGTTCGCAAGTATACAAATATTCAAACAGCCAGTAAATACGATTCTTCACTGAAGTATTTAACAAACAGACTTGGAGCAGAAATTCATTACCTGTATCCTCTTTACCAGGCAATAGGATGGGAGAGTAAGTTCAAAGAAGCGATGGGAGAGAAGAGTTTTTATTCCAGCTTCAGTCAACTACTTTCTTTCGCCGGGGATTATGGTATGGCAACCAACTATACTGTAAAAAGTTTCGATACTTTATCCTCCACTGCAGTTGGCATTATCGCTGACACAATCAGTAAGCTGAAAAATATCCAGTATGTGCCTGCAAAGGCTTCCATTATCAGCAATGCGTCGCATTACAATGTGATAATGATAAATGAATCACATGCTAAGCCGGTACACCGGGCTTTTACTTACAGCCTGCTGGAAGATTTGTACAAAGAAGGTTATCGCTACCTCGCTATGGAAGCATTTAATAATTATGCCAACAAATGTCTCGACTCTTTAAATGTATTTACTGGTTACTATACTTATGAACCAGTGGCCGGTGAGTTGGTAAGAAAAGCATTACAGCTGGGATATAAACTAATTTCTTACGAAGACACCACGGCAGCAGAACATACTGCTTCGCAAAGAGATTCAATCCAGGCACAAAATATTTATACCGTTATTAAAAATGATCCTTCGGCTAAAATATTAGTTCATGCCGGCTACGGGCATATCTCTGAGGAGAAGATCGGTGATTATACACCTATGGCTTTATGGTTCAAAAAAATAAGCGGTATTGAC
>JANNCC010000004.1:0-14535 GCA_031386125.1 Chitinophagaceae bacterium | reverse complement strand
GACGGTGGAGCAAAATGTGATGTTTCCGCTGAACATGTTCTCCAAAGATTCTCATAAAAAAAAGTTAGACAGGGTAAATGAAGTGCTAAACAGGGTAAATCTTGTTGGCTCTAATAAAAAGTTTCCTTCAGAGCTCAGTGGTGGTATGAAAAAAAGGGTAGCATTGGCAAGGGCCATCGTTTTAAATCCTAAATATCTTTTTTGTGATGAGCCTAACTCCGGTCTCGACCCTCAAACTTCCCTTGTAATTGACCGTCTGATACAGGAAATAACAGTTGAGTATAATATCACTACTGTTATAAATACCCATGACATGAACAGTGTGATGGAAATTGGCAATTATATTCTTTATATGTTTGAAGGCAATAAAGAATGGGAAGGCACCAACAAACAAATCATCTTCAGTAAAAATCAGCGGTTGAACGATTTTATCTTTGCCTCTGAATTCTTACGGGACGCCAAAGACATGCGAATGCTGGAAGAAAGCGGCAAGATTTCCAACGACCGGAATATGGATGAGTTGCTGGATAAAGATGCCCCGGCCCTTGTTCCCCCTTCGCAGGACCAATAATTTAGCAGGCGGATAATTTTTCCCGGAAAACTGAAACAAGCAAATCCCTTACTTTTGCCCAACTCCTTAATAAATTGTTATGAGCATTCTCGTCAATAAAAATTCGAAGATTTTAGTTCAGGGTCTCACCGGCACAGAAGGCACCTTTCATGCCACTCAGATGATTGAATATGGCACCAATGTGGTTGGTGGAGTTACCCCGGGCAAAGGTGGCAGCACCCATTTGGAAAAGCCGGTATTTAATACAGTGGTTGATTGTGTAAAAGCAACCGGTGCCGATGTCAGCATCATATTTGTTCCCCCGGCTTTTGCAGCCGATGCCATTATGGAAGCCGCTGATGCAGGAATTAAATTAGTAGTGTGTATTACAGAGGGCATCCCGGTGCAGGATATGGTAAAAGTAAAAAATTATTTGCAGGGAAAAAGTACAAAGTTGGTTGGCCCGAACTGTCCGGGAGTTATAACTGCCGGGGAATGTAAAGTCGGCATCATGCCCGGATTTGTTTTTATTCCCGGTCGCATTGGTATAGTTTCAAAATCTGGTACGCTGACTTATGAAGCAGCCGACCAGGTTGCGAAAGCAGGTCTTGGCATTTCAACTGCTGTTGGCATCGGCGGCGATCCCATTATTGGAACTACCACTAAAGAAGCCGTTGAACTTTTTATGAATGATGATGCCACCGATGCTATCGTAATGATTGGTGAAATTGGTGGTGGTATGGAAGCAGAAGCAGCTAATTGGATCAAAGCAAATGGCAATAAAAAACCGGTGGTTGGTTTTATAGCCGGACAAACTGCCCCTCCGGGTCGCCGTATGGGACATGCCGGTGCCATTGTAGGCGGAGCCGATGATACAGCAGCAGCCAAAATGAAAATCATGACTGAATGTGGCATTTATGTAGTAAGCAGCCCTGCCGATATTGGAAAAAAGATGGCGGAAATAATGCCCCCATCCCCTAAAGAGGGGCTTTAAAGTCGCTGAAAGTAAATAGTATTTTAATAAAGAAAAGACCCTGTTGAAATTTCAACAGGGTCTTTTCTTTATTACTTGTATTCCCCCTTTAGGGGATGGGGGTTTATTTGGATTGACGGATAAAACGGGCCAGGTCATCTTTACTGCTGCTAAAAGTCAGCGCATCATTCAACTGGTAGTAGTTTTGCTTGTCCACAGTTTTGCGGTAAGCATATTTCGCTACTTCCAGCCTGTTATTTTCGAAAGTGAAAAGCAACATGAGTTCTTTTACCTGCTGGGTAGTAAAGTTGTTTTTGTCAATGATAACTTTGGCAGAAGTAATCCTGTTGTTTTCGAACCATTCCTTACGGATTTGTTCTTTCACCTGATCAAAATCACGGTTGCTTAATACATTACCATAGCCATAGTCCCAGCCACCATCTTCTTCATCATACTCATCATCTTGTTCGTAGCCGTCATTACGTTCAATCCGGCTTTCATCAATGAATACTTTACCAAACCTGTTTACAGTAACATCAGTGTGAAATCCTCTTTTTACAAATACGGAGCCTGCATAAATAATTTGAGGCTTTCTGCCAAAACCAAAACCATTTCCGTTTCTTTTAACTTCTTTGTAAATTCTGATACTGTGGGTGCCTTCAGCAATATTGCTGAGGGTAATACTGTTATCCTGCATAGTAATCCTGCGACCATCAATTTCAATTTTCAGGTCTCTGTTATTGCTGACAGTGGATACACTCAGGCGGCTGCCATCGTAAGCCAGCAAGGAAAGGGAAAACAGTGAGCTTAATAAAAGAGTAGAAATTTTTTTCATGTTATTTGTTTTTAGAGTTATTGAAAATTGTTCCTGACCAGTTAATTCCAAAGCCGTGCCATCGTACCGAAAAATGATTGAAGGAAATGTTAAAGGAAATATTTGCAAAAAATCACAAAATGCGGGTTTGTGCCGGAGTACAAGTCCATAAAAGGTTTCAGACTTTGTAATTGCAACACAATAAATCAGAAAATTATTTTCTCATCTTGAACGCATTTTTCCCGAATAAACTTGCTTTGTAAAAACAGCTTTATGAAATTCATCTTCTCCCCGCATCTTATCCTCGCATAAGATTAGTTACCTTGTATTAAATTGTACCAGCATGAATAGGCCATTCGTTAAAACTGTCTCTCTAACAATTATTTTATTCAGTGTTTTTGCTATGAATACCAGCGGTCAGACCCCCGTAAAAGATTATGCGAAGGAATGGAAGAAAGTGGAAGCCTTTTCCAAGAAAGGATTGCCTAAATCTGCCATGGAGGAATTAAAAAAGATTTATATCCTTGCTAAAAAAGAAGGACAGGATGCTCAGGTAATAAAAGCAATGAGCTATGGCATCAGCCTGCAAAACGAAACGAGGGAAGACAATGAAAGTATTTCTATTGCCGAAGTTGAAAAAGAATTGGCGGCAAGTGAAAGAAGAGAGCCAACAGCATCAATAATAAAAAGCCTGCTGGCAGAAATGTACTGGAACTATTACCAGGAACATCGCTGGCAACTGTATAACCGTACTAAAACTGATAAATTTATTAAAACAGATATTGCCACCTGGGATGCAGCAGATTTTCATAAAAAAATCAGCAGTTTATATCTGGAATCACTAAAAGAAGAAAATATATTAAAAGAAGCTAAACCGGATTTGTATGATGCCATTATTGTTAAAGGTAATGTCCGTCATCTCCGTCCTACTCTGTATGATTTATTGGCGCACCGGGCATTAAGCTATTTTGAAAATGATGAACGGGACATTAAGAAGCCAGCTTACGCCTTTGAAATAAATCAGGCCAGTGCTTTCGACCCGGCAGCAGATTTTGTAACAAGAAAATTTGTTACGAAAGATTCTATGTCATTGCAGCATAAAGCACTTTTGATATACCAAAAACTCATTGCCTTTCATCTGAAAGATGCAAAGCCTGATGCCTTGATTGATGCAGACCTGCAAAGAATTCAATTTGTAAAAAGCAACTCCACTCATTCTTCTAAAGACGAATTATATTTCAACGCCATTAATCGTATTGCAAAGCAGTATGAGAATATTCCGGCTGCTGCACAAGCCTGGTACCTGGTAGCAGCATGGTATGAACAAAAGGCAACTGACTACAAACCTTTTGGTGACACCACACAGCGGTATGCAAGAATTAAGGCAAAAGAAATATTGGAAAGAATAGCACAGCAAAAAGATTCCTCGGAAGGGAAAATAAATGCCGGAAACTTACTTAGCAGTATCAACAGTAAATCATTCCAGTTCAGTGTAGAGAAAGTAAATGTACCCGGTCAGCCGTTCAGAGCTTTGGTAAAATACAGGAATATCAGCACTTTATATTTGAAGGTTATTAAAGCCGATGAAGCTCTGAAAAAACAATTGGAAAACCAGAACGATGACAAATACTGGCCTGTTATTATTGCCGCCGCTCCTTTAAAAAACTGGCAGCAAACATTGCCTGCCACCAACGATTTGCAGGAACACAGTACTGAAATAAAAGTTGATGCCTTTTCACCTGGCGAATATATCTTGGTTGCCTCTTCAGATAAAGATTTTGGCGGTAAAAAAACAATTATCGGTGCCCGGCTTTTTTATGTATCCGGCATAAGCTATGTAAACAACAGCAATGACTTTTTTGTACTGAACCGTGACAATGGCCAGCCCCTGGCTAAAGCCACTGTACAGGCATGGCAACAGCGATACGATTACACACAATCAAAATACATTAAAGAAAAAGGAAAGTCCTACACTACCGATGCCAATGGGTTTTTTAAAATGGACAGACCAA
This sequence comes from Chitinophagaceae bacterium, assembly GCA_031386125.1. GTDB lineage: Bacteria > Bacteroidota > Bacteroidia > Chitinophagales > Chitinophagaceae > JJ008. Next base: position 10,186 of record JANNCC010000004.1, on the reverse strand, counting down.
AAAGAGAAACAAATAACTATGGTAATTCTTCCTACCTGCTGGATATAACGCATAATAATGACAGGCTTTTCATGAACGACCTGGTGTATGACTATTATTACTACAACGAAACAGAAACCGAAACACCTAAGACTACAACCTCTATTCATCTTTTTACTGACCGCAGTATTTACCGCCCGGGGCAAACAGTTTATTTTAAAGGCATAGTGCTAAGCAGGAACCCGAAAGAAAAAAAAGGTGGGGTAAGAAGTGATTATTCAACCACCATCGTTCTCCGTGATGCCAATTACAAAGATGTTGACACGATAAAAGTAAAAACCAATGAGTTTGGTTCTTTCAACGGTAAATTTCAATTACCGCAAAGCGGAATGAACGGCCAATTCACCATTTATACCAGAACAGATGGCGGCAGTGCAGGTTTTAAAGTCGAAGAATACAAACGTCCAAAGTTCTATGTAGACTATGAACCCATTAAAGGCACTTATAAAGTAAATGACAAGATAAAAATAACCGGTATTGCAAAAGCTTATGCAGGCAATAATATTGATGGCGCCAATGTAAAGTACCGCATTGTCCGTGAACCACGGTTTATCTATCCTTGGATGTTCTGGCGTTGGTGGCAGCCACCAGCTGAAGAAATGGAAATTACAAACGGTGAAGTAAAAACAGATAAAGACGGAAAGTTTGTGGTAGAATTTACCGCTATCCCTGATTTAAAGATTGAGAAAAAATTTGAGCCGGTATTTGATTATACTGTCTATGCAGATGTTACAGACATTAACGGCGAAACAAGAAGCGGTGAGAAAATGGTATCTGTAAGTTATAAATCACTGATGCTGGTTAGCACTGTTCCAGCTACATTACCTGCCGACAGCTTGAAAAAATTGTATATCCGTACACAAAACATGAATGGCGAATATGAACCCGCCAAAGTAAAAGTGACAATCACAAAATTGAAAGAAGAAAAGCGTCTTATCCGTGACCGTTTATGGGAAAGAGCCGACCAGTTTGTAATGACTAAAGCGGAATACATCAGTAACTTCCCTTACGATGAATACGATAATGAAAGCGACTATAAGAGTTGGGGAAAGGGAGAAATAGCTTTGGAGAAGACAGACTCAGCTTTAGTGAGTGGGAAGTGGGGGGTGGCCCCTTCGGGAAACTCAGGAGGGAAATACACTCCGGGTTTCTATGTTATTGAAATGGAAGCCAAAGACAAAAATGGTGAATTGGTAAAAGATGTCAAGTATATCGAACTGTTTGATGAAAAAAGCAACCAGTTGAACCGTCCCGATTATTTGTGGACTGGTGTTAGGAAAACAACAGTGGAACCTGGTGATACCGCAAGGATAGAACTTGGTACTTCGGCCGATAATCTCTTTGTTGTGTACAAAATAGATAAAGGAACATCCGAGCCTCAACTTACAACAACGAATTATAGTTTCCTGAAACTTTCTGTTGAGAAAAAAAACTTCTCCTTTAATGCTTCTGAAGCAGACCGTGGTGGCTATGGTGTGGGCTGGATGTTCATCAAGCATAATCGTTTTTATCAGTTGAATCAAACAATAAGCATCCCCTGGACAAATAAAGAACTGACCGTTGAATATGCTACCTACCGTGACAAAACACTGCCCGGTAGTGAAGAAAAATGGAAATTGAAAATAAGTGGTTATAAAAATGAAAAAGTTGCCGCAGAAATGCTGGCCAGTATGTATGATGCTTCCTTAGACCAATTCTATCCGCACGGCTGGGGTCAGCCTTATATCTGGTCTTCTTATTATAACAGCAGAAGCTGGGCTGGCACACAAAACTTTGCAAGAATAGAATCAAATCAACGGTATATCACAGATGATCCTCAAAAAAGTATTCTAAAAATTTACGACTTCCTTTTTCCATCAATTATTTTTTCTCCTTCATACAGGGGAAGTATAGAACCTTTGTGGTGGGTTAATCCTCTTGATTATGCTTATAGTGAAGTAAGAAATCCAAGGTTAATGCGTTTATCAAAGCCTGTAATGGCAGAAGCTGATATGATGGCAGGTGCTCCTGCAACTGAAGAACAATCAAAGAATGGCGATTTAAACAACGGGCTGACAGGAAAGGTATCAGGGTTAAAGGTTTCCGAAAAGAAAAAAGATAACGATGCCGATGGAGTTTCTGATCAGTCTGATAAAGAAAAAACTGGTCAGCAATCCGGTAATGTCAAAATTCGTAAAAACTTCAATGAAACAGCTTTCTTCTTCCCTGATTTAAAAACAGACAGCACAGGTGCAATTGAATTTTCGTTTACAATGCCGGAAGCATTGACTAAATGGAAGTTCATGGCATTGGCACATACCAAAGAAGCAGCCTTTGGCAGCAGCACCAAAGAAATCGTTACACAAAAAGAATTAATGGTGCAACCCAATCCTCCAAGATTTATGAGGGAAGGTGATAAAATGGAGTTCAGCTCTAAAATTGTAAATCTGACCGATAAAGAACTGACAGGTACGGCACAGTTTCAATTGTTTGATGCCGAAACAAATGAACCTGTAGATGGCTGGTTCCGCAATATGGTGGCCAACCAATATTTTACAGTGGCAGCCGGGCAAAGCGAGGCGGTGAAATTTCCGATTGAAGTTCCCTATTTATTTAATAAGGCTCTGGTATGGAGAATAGTTGCCAAGGCTGGCAACTACAGCGATGGTGAAGAAAATGCGTTGCCTGTTCTTACCAACAGAATGCTGGTAACCGAAACAATGCCATTACCTATGAGAGGAACCGGAACGAAGAATTTCACCTTTGAAAAATTACTGAAATCCGGCAGCAGTTCATCGCTGCAACACCATGCGTTAACAGTTGAATATACCTCTAACCCGGCCTGGTATGCCGTGCAGGCACTGCCCTACCTGATGGAATATCCTTACGAATGTGCCGAACAAACATGGAACCGGTATTATGCAAATTCGCTGGCCAGTTTTATTTCCAATTCATCGCCCCGCATCAAACAGGTGTTTGAGCAATGGAAAATAAAAGATACCGCTGCGCTGATGAGCAACCTGCAAAAGAATCAGGAACTGAAAGCCGTATTGCTGGAAGAGACGCCGTGGGTGCTGCAAGCCAGCAATGAGACAGAACAAAAAAGAAATATCGCCTTGCTGTTTGATATGATAAAAATGACTGAACAGCTGAATAGTTCTTACGACAAGTTGAAACAAATGCAAAGCGGCAATGGTGGTTTTGTATGGTTTACCGGCGGCCCGGATGACCGCTATATGACTCAATACATTGCAACTGGTATTGGCCACCTGAAAAAACTAAAAGGTATTGCAGCCGGACAGGATACCAAACTGAAAGCCATTTTAACAACGGCTATTCCTTATCTCGACAAGAAAATTAAAGAAGACTACGACTATCTCATTAAATATAAAGCAAATTTAAAAAGCCAGAATATCGGTTACACACAGATTCAGTATCTGTACATGAGGAGTTTCTTTCCGGAGTATAAAATTGAAGCTGCCTCACAAACGGCATATAATTATTATTACAAGCAAGCCCAGCAGTATTGGGTTGGTCAGAGTAAGTATATGCAGGGTATGATAGCCTTAGCCTTGCACAGAACGAATGATGCAAAAGCTCCTGTTGCTATTTTGAAATCACTAAAGGAAACATCCATCACTAATGAAGAACTGGGAATGTACTGGAAAGATCAGACCAACGGATGGTTCTGGTACCAGGCACCGATAGAAACACAGGCATTGCTGATTGAAACTTTCCAGGAAGTGGGTAAGGACACTAAAACAGTAGATGATTTAAGAACATGGTTATTAAAAAACAAACAAACTAATAACTGGAAAACGACAAAAGCCACCGCCGAAGCTTGTTATGCCCTGCTATTGCAGGGAACAGAATGGCTGAGCAGTGAGCCCACCGTTGAAATCAAATTAGGAAACACTACGGTTAGTTCTGCTAACAACAAACAGGAAGCTGGCACAGGATATTTTAAAACAGTGATAGAAGGCAAAAAAGTAAACCCGCAAATGGGAAATATTGCCGTTACCGTTTCTTCTTCTAACAGTAATGTAAGTGCAAGTTGGGGTGGCGTTTACTGGCAGTATTTTGAAGACCTTGATAAAATAACAACAGCTTCTACCCCACTTAAATTAATAAAGAAACTATTTGTGGAGAAAAACACCGACCGTGGCCCCGTTATTACCCCGGTAAATGATGGTGATGTGCTGAAAGTGGGTGATAAAATAAAAGTAAGGGTGGAATTAAGAGTTGACAGGGACATGGAATATGTGCACATGAAAGATATGCGGGCATCATCTCTTGAGCCGGTGAATGTGCTCAGCAGTTACAAATACCAGGGCGGTTTGGGCTATTATGAAAGTACTAAAGATGCCAGCACCAATTTCTTTTTCAACTACCTGAGAAAAGGAACTTATGTGTTCGAGTATCCGTTGTTTGTAACGCATACAGGTAATTTCAGCAATGGTGTAACAACAATACAATGTATGTATGCACCGGAGTTTACTTCTCATAGCGAAGGAGTTCGCATCAATGTAGAATAAGTTTTTGCCACTGAGACACAGAAGCACTGAAATAATGATTTTAATTCTGTGTTTCTGTGGCATCCTTACATTTGCTTATGCAGATTGATTATCTCATTATTGGACAGGGAATTTCCGGCACATGGCTTAGTTACTATTTACAAAAAAAGAGCAAATCATTTCTTGTTATAGATAACAATTTTAAAGACTCTCCTTCCAGAATTGCCGCCGGCATTATCAACCCAGTCACGGGCCGCAGGCATGTCGAGGTATGGATGGCGAAAGAGATACTTCCTTTTGCATGGCAGGCTTATAATCAAATCGGCAAAGAGTTAAACATTACCGCCATTTCACAGAAGAACATCATTGATTTTTTTCCAAGTCCCCAGATGCGGGTAAGTTTTATGCAGCGGGTACAAGAAAAGAAAGATTATGTTCATAGCTACCCCGAACAAGACCAATTCAATCATCACTTCAACTATGATTTTGGTTGCGGGGAGATAAGGCCTGTTTACACGGCACATCTTGAAACATTGCTCCCGGCCTGGGAGCAGCGGCTAAAGGAAAAGAATTTTTTACTCGAAGAAGAGTTTGACTTCAACCAGCTCCAGATAAAAAAAGACGGCATCCAATATAAAACAATTACGGCCAACAAGATTATTTTTTGTGATGGTAACAACGGCTCTGTCAATCCCTATTTTTTACAATTGCCATTTGCACCAAACAAAGGCGAAGTATTATTGGCTGAAATTCCCGATCTCCCCTCCCAACATATTTACAAAAAAGGAATGATGCTGGTGCCACTTGCCACACAGGGTTTGTGGTGGGTCGGGTCTAATTATGTCTGGGAGTTTGACAATCAAAATCCAACCGAAGAGTTCAGGGATAAGACAGAAATGCTTTTAAAAAATTGGTTGAAAGTGCCTTTTACAATCACACAACACTTGTGTGGCATACGTCCTGCTACGTTAGAAAGAAGGCCGTTTGCAGGTTTTCATCCGCAGCATCCCGGCATTGGTATTTTAAATGGAATGGGGACCAAAGGCTGTTCTCTGGCTCCTTTCTTCGCCAAACAGTTGGTTGACAATATACTTTATAATAAACCAATCAGCCCCGAAGTATCGATTGAACGCTTCAGTAAAATATTGTCCAGAAATATCTCCTGATAATTTCAAATCACTATTTTTATCAGGCACCAATTTTAAACTAATTGTATTTACCATGAACCAACCCAACGAATCTCTCTACTCCGTTCCTTCCCGGCTTCGGCGTATGGAAAATATGCATGTAGCTTTCTGGCTGTTAAAAGATATCAGCTGGTGTATGGTATGGAAGCCGCTTGGCATAGCTATGATTGTCCCAACATTATCTGTTGCTATCTGGATAGCCCGTAAAAATCGTCACTTAAAAATTGAACTGTCACATAACCTTGCTATTATTTTCTGGATTACTGCAAATTCTTACTGGATGATCAGTGAGTTTCTCGGCTTTGATGAAATAGTTGTATGGAGAGAATTTACCGGCAAGCACCTTGCATTGATTCCTTTCGTTACCGGCGCATTAATACTGCTCTACTATTATGCAGTGCAGCGACCAAGGGAAATAAAACTGAGTAAATCAGTTACGTTGTAATAACAAGTTGTTGTTGTTTTTTGGCTTGCAGGTAACGACGCACAAAGTAGATGATGGTGAGGGTGATCATGGTTTGGATTTTAATGGTTTTTCAGTACATAGGATTCGGGTCTTTCTATAAATATAAATAAGAAATAGCTAATTTGCAAGCCCTGCCAGTTCCCGGTTCATTATTCTTTCGGGTTTTAAGGGGTTCTGATTAAGCAAATCGCAGACCGACAGGTATAGATCCGGCATAGTCCGTTGAAACTCTTCAGCATTTTCAAAAAAAGTTTCAACACACACAGCCCAAAATTCATCGAAGTTAGTAGTAGCATAATCATCCAGAATATGGCTGGCACCTTTTCGCATAGCTCTGAAAACAGGCCTTGCCTGTTTTGCAAAAGCCTGAAGTCGTTCTTTGAAATCAACATCATGCCTGTCCTGCTGACCAAGAAACACATCATAAGAAACAGCATGTGCCATTTCATGCAGACCCACATTAACAGAATCAGCATAATCTTCATAGCCTTCCAGAAAACTATTCCAGGAAATATAAATGCCGCTGCGGCTTACATGGCCATAATATGTTTCCTTATCTATGTTCAGCGTATACTCTTTACGGATTATATGAATGACCGGGAAATAATCCATCAGGTAATTTTTCATGCCAAACGTCATCTGCACAGCAGCACCACTTACCAGTACTGGTATATATTCTTCTTCCACCATGGAATGGAAACGAAACTCTTTAGCCTGCATAAATTCTGTTGTCCGATGCAGAAAAAACTTCTTGTCGGCTACTGAGAGTGATTTATAATAAGGATTATACCTGCACAGCCAGTTATCGTACTCAATGCCTTTTGTATCAACAGCAACAGTTGCAAGCTTGCTTCTTTTCTTCCGAGTCCAGCCAAAAAAATCTTCCAGCCTGTGCCAGCCAACTGCTATAAACATGATTGCTATAAACAGGAAAAAGAAAACAGTTCCTGAATAATCAGAATCACTGGCCTCCTCTTCTCTTTGCAATTGTTCCTGCCGCAGTTTCCAGCCATAATAGCCACCTGTTCCGTAAAAAGAATCAGGAATTGCAACAGTGTCTCCCGAGGGGATGATAACATAATTCTCCCCTGGGCTTTGGCTCATTTGTCTTAAAATATGAATAGTATCTCCTGGCATCGGTGGATGGCTACTACGAATATAAGTGTCCTCTTCAAAAGGCAGTCAAATGCCCTTAAAATAGCCCCTGCCTTGCTATCTTTGCGCCTCAGAAAAGGAAGAATACCATGTACAGAACTCACACCTGTGGCGAATTACGATTGGAAAACAAAGGAACATCAGTAACCGTGGCCGGTTGGGTACAAACCATCCGCAAGTTTGGCGCAATTACTTTTATTGACCTTCGTGACCGCTATGGCATCACCCAATTATTATTTGGTGAAGAACTAAATAAAGAGCTGGAAGAAAACCCCCTGGGCCGTGAGTTTGTATTGCAAGCCACCGGAAGAGTATGTGAACGCAGTAATAAAAATGCCAACATCCCGACGGGAGATATTGAAATTGTTATTACTTCTTTCAAAGTTTTAAATAAATCTGCCGTGCCGCCTTTCACCATTGAAGATAAAACAGATGGTGGTGATGATTTGCGGATGAAATACCGTTTTCTTGATTTGCGTCGCAATGCAGTAAAGAAAAATATTGAACTCCGTTATGCAGTAAACCGTGCCGCAAGAAATTACCTGCATCAGAATAATTTCATGGATATAGAAACTCCGTTTCTTATTAAATCAACTCCGGAAGGTGCAAGGGATTTTATAGTGCCAAGCAGAATGAATCCCGGACAGTTTTATGCGCTGCCGCAATCGCCGCAAACTTTCAAACAACTATTAATGGTTAGTGGATACGACCGTTACTACCAGATTGTAAAATGTTTCCGGGATGAAGACTTGCGGGCCGACCGCCAGCCGGAGTTTACACAGATAGACTGTGAGATGGCTTTTGTAGAACAAGAAGATATTCTCAACATGTTTGAAGGCATGATAAAATCCATCTTTAGAGAGGTAAAAGGAATTGACTATACAGAAGCAGTTCAGCGGATGACATGGGAAGATGCCATGTGGAATTTTGGTAACGACAAACCGGACATCCGGTTTGATACGAAAGTGCTGAACCTGAAGAAGCCTTCTACTGTTTATACAGACAAACAGGATAATGCCGCTTTAATTAATGGTGCAGAGTTCAAAGTGTTTGATGAGGCAGAAACTGTTGTAGCCATTGCTGTTTCCGGTTGCAGCGAATACAGCCGCAAACAAACAGACGAACTGACCGAGTGGGTAAAACGTCCGCAGATAGGAATGAAGGGTTTGGTGTTTATAAAATGTAATGCAGATGGCACTTATAAAAGCAGCGTAGATAAATTTTACAGTGAAGAAAAATTAAAAGCCATCGCAGATGCAGCCAATGCAAAAGCAGGTGATTTGATTTTGATTCTTGCTGGTGCTGAAGAAAGAACAAGGAAAGCCATCAGTGATTTACGTATGGAAATGGCTGGGCGTTTAGGATTAAGAAAAGATACAGAGTTCAAATTGTTGTGGGTATTAGACTTTCCGTTATTTGAATATGATGACGAAGGGAACCGTTGGGTAGCCCGACACCATCCGTTTACTTCGCCCAAACCAGCGCAGATAGAAACGATGATTAATAACAACCCTGTTATTGACAATGCAGCTGAATATTTAAAACACCCTTATGCCAATATCAAAGCCAATGCTTATGATATGGTGCTGAATGGAAACGAAATTGGCGGCGGTTCCATCCGTATTTTTCAAAGGGAATTACAGGAAAAAATGTTTGCTGCCTTAGGCATGGATGAAGCAGAGCAACTGCACAAATTTGGTTTCTTACTCGGTGCTTTTGAATATGGTGCACCACCACATGGTGGAATCGCCTTCGGCTTCGACCGTCTTTGTGCCATCCTCGGCGGCAGCGAAAGCATCCGTGACTTTATTGCTTTTCCAAAAAACAACAGCGGAAGGGATGTAATGCTGGATGCACCGGCTACGATTGATGAGAAACAATTTGAGGAGTTGCAGATAAAGTTGAATTTAAAAGGATAGGAACACGGATGACGCAGATTAAACGGATTAACACAGATAATATATGATACCAGATTACCAAAGCATAATGTTACCTCTACTGAAGTTTGCGGAAGACGAAAAAGAGCATTCGATGATCGAGGCTGTAGAAAATCTTGGAGTTTTTTATAAATTATCGCAGGATGAATTTAATGAATGGCTGCCAAGTAAAAAACAAAGAATTTTTCAGAACCGGGTAAATTGGGCTAAAGCATATCTGAAAATGGCTGGGCTAGTAGAAAATACAAAAAGATCACATTTTAAAATCACACAAAGAGGATTAGAAACTTTAAGAGAACAACCTGAGATAATTAATCATAAGTACCTTCGAAAATTTCCTGAGTTTAATATTCTTCGAGAAAGCTGGAAAAAAGGTAATAGCCCGAAAGATGAAGACATGTCTCAACCTGTTGAAATTCCAGATAGTAAAACACCTGAAGAGTTAATTGAATCAGGATATCAAAATATTCGTCAGTCATTAGAGCAGGAAATACTTTCTAAATTAAAAACAATTCATCCTTCTTTCTTTGAAAAGATTGTAGTAGAGTTATTGGTTAAAATGGGCTATGGAGGTTCTATTGCAGAAGCCGGGAAAGCCACTCGTTATACAAACGATGAAGGCATTGATGGAATAATCAAAGAAGATAAGCTTGGATTAGATGTTATTTATATTCAGGCAAAACGTTGGGAAGGAAGTGTAGGCAGACCAGAAATTCAAAAATTTGTAGGAGCATTAGCTGGTCAGAGAGCTAAGAAAGGAGTATTTATTACAACTTCAAGCTTTTCAAAAGATGCTGTAACTTATGCAACACAAATGGATGTAAAAATTATTTTAATTGACGGCGAAGACCTTGCTCAATATATGATTGATTACAACCTCGGTGTGTCAGTTCAATCAACTTACGAAAT
>JANNCC010000383.1:0-5168 GCA_031386125.1 Chitinophagaceae bacterium | reverse complement strand
TGTTTTTGCATACCTGGGTGGATCTGAACGAAGGCGGTTTATTTCATACACCATCTCTCTTTCTTCCGGTTGCATATATGCAGCACCTTTCGCAGTATTAAGTGCCTTATCATCCCAAACCGTCTCTTGTGCAGATAACTCTTGTATAATGAATACTGACAATAACAGCATAGCTGTTTTTAGGAAATAGTTCTTTTGCTTTTTCATAGCATTAAGACGATTGAGTGGAGAAAAAAAATCTTTTAGGGAATCTGCTTCTTTCACAGCCTCCCAAATTTAACGATTCTAAGCTGATGTATCACCGCCCGGTGTCTCAGTTTTACGCAGAGGGTTTAAGCAAATATTCTCTGCGTTCTCTGTGTACGCTGCGTGAAACACCTTCGTCAGCCTGTTCCTGAATATAATAAACTTACCTTCCTGCATGGGCACTGTAGAATCTTTTTACGAAATTTATTCTCCAATTTCACCGGAAACATGCACCTGATATGTATGCAATTGTAGATATAGAAACAACAGGAGGGTATGCTGCTGCCAATGGCATTACAGAAATTTCAATACATATATTTGATGGGGTAGCTGTTACAGAAAAATTTGAAACATTAATCAATCCCGGTCAGCCCATCCCCCACTACATTACTGCCATGACGGGTATTTCCGACAAAATGGTAGCCACTGCTCCCCCGTTTGAAGCCGTAGCAGAAAAAATCCACAGGTTATTGCACGATAAGATTTTTATAGCCCACAATGTAAACTTTGATTACTCCTTTGTAAATAGCCATTTAAAAGAAGCAGGGTTTGAGTTAAATGTAAAAAAATTGTGTACCGTCAGGCTTAGCCGGAAAGTATTTCCCGGTTTCGCTTCTTACAGCCTTGGCAAATTGTGTCAGTCACTAGACATTAAAATCAACGACCGCCACCGGGCAGGCGGCGATACGGAAGCCACCGTAAAAGTATTTCAATTGTTGCTCGAAAATGACAAAGAGCAACACATACAAAAAAGCTTGCAGCGAAATTCAAAAGAAGCCATATTACCGCCTAACGTTCCAAAAGAGCATTTTGAAAAGTTGCCGTACACACCCGGGGTTTATTATTTCCACAATGAGAAAGGCAAAGTTGTGTATGTAGGCAAGGCAAATAATATCCGCTACCGGGTCAACAGTCATTTCAGTAATAATTCTGAAAGCAGGCAGAAACAAAATTTTATGCAGCATGTGCATGGCATCAGTTTTCAAAGCTGCGGCACGGAAATGATGGCCTGCATACTGGAATCCACCGAAATAAAAAAACGATGGCCGGTTTTCAATTCATCACAAAAGAGATGGGAAGATATTTATGGTATCTTTTTGTACGAAGACCAGAACGGTTACCAACGGCTGGCTATTGACAAGAACAGGAAACGGCTGAACCCGGTTTACACTTTTCATTACCTGGTGGATGGCCATGCCATTATCCGCAAGCTTACTAAAGATTTTAAGCTGTGCCCGAAACTTTGCTTTCTGCAAAGAGATGATAGCAAATGTGATGGTATCAACGAAGGGTATTGCGGCGGTGCCTGCAAAAAAATGGAAGCGGCTGAAGCATACAACGAAAGAGTGCAGCAAGCCTGTGCTTCACTCCGGTCCCAACCATCCTTTGCCATCATTGATAAAGGCATTACCAGCGACGACCAATCCTGCATATTGGTTTGGGAAGGCAGTTTCTATGGCATGGGATATATTCCAGCCGATACACCTATTACTAATCCCGGTTCGTTGAAAGATCTCCTCACTGCCTACAAAGAAAATAGTTATATCCGCAATCTCGTAAATGGATATGCAGCCAGATTTCCATCTAAAGTTGTACTATTTGAAACAGAAATTGTTTAGTCAAGCCATTGAAAACTCTCATCAATTGGCATTTGCTGAAAAACCCGGGTTACTTCTTCCTTTGGAATATATAATTTTCTTTCTATCACATTCAGCCAGGCACCATCAATAGTTACAACGGCACAAAGTGTACCGTCAATCTTTTTTATTTCATGGGCAATCGTCCAACGGGAATAATCTCTCCGCCCTTTTAGTAATATAAGATTGATAGTTACCTGGTCACCATATTTTACTTCTTTTCTGAATACGGCCTCTTCCCGGAAAATTATCGGACCGAAATGTAGTTTTTGCATCACCGCAGGAGTGAGTCCGTTTTCGCTGAGATAATCTATCCGGCACATAGCAGCCCAGTCATAATAAACAGAATGGCGAAGATGAAAATTAGGGTCAAGGTCTGACCAGCGAATCTGCAAAGGCATTGAAAAAATCGCCATATTTTATGAATTTGGATGCAACGAAATTAAACGATTACAGGTTCTGTATTTATCGTTTCAACCTGTATTTTTGCACCTCAATAAAAAAACGTATGAAAAAACTTATTTTACCTGTTATGTTACTCGCAGGCATTGTTGATTTGAATGCCCAGGTTACCAAATCCATAACCAAACCAGTTACCAAACCAGTAACTAAACCAGTAAGTATCCTGAAAACAAACGCTGACTCTATAAGTTATGTGCTTGGCGAAGTAATTGCCTTTGCCTTGGTAGAAAAAGGACTGGGAGATGTGAAAATAACTAACACCACTGCTTTTCTGAGAGCCATGAATGATATACTTGGTAAAAAACCAACTCTGTTGGATGATGTTACTGCCAATTCTTTACTCAATATTTATATGACAAAATTGCAAAGCGATAAAGTGAAACCGGCAATAGCACAAGGCAATAAATGTATAGCAGACAATAAACTAAAACCGGAGATAAAAACAACTGCCTCCGGCTTGCAATACCAGGTAATAACAGAAGGACAGGGCATCAAACCAATGGCTGTTGATACTTTTGTTTGCCACTACCGCGGCACATTACTTGATGGAACAGAGTTCGACGCTTCGTATAACCGGGGTCAGCCGTTGACAATGGCTGTTAGCCAGGTAATTCCCGGATGGACAGAAGGTTTACAATTGATGGCAATAGGCTCAAAATATAAATTCTGGATTCCCTATAATCTTGGTTACGGAGTAATGGGCCAGGGCCAGATACCCGGCGGCGCCTTGCTGATTTTTGACGTGGAACTGCTTGATGTTAAGAAAAAGCAATAGGCTTTTACAGAAATGCCTTTCAAATGAAAATGGTGCATCTGACGAATTAATAAAAAAAGGGATAGCTAAAAGCTATCCCTTTTAATTTACTTCTAACCCTGAACATTTATCGTCTATTGACTACAATCTTTTCTACTGTCTGCTCACCAGTAGCAGGAACAAGCACCTTCAGGGTGTACATACCTGGCACCAGGTTCTCAATAGTAATATTATTATTCACTAAAGATTTCCATTGATTTAAAACACGGCCACTCATATCTATTAAAGAAACATCACGGATTGCAGATGCATCTTCAAATGATACTTTTACTTTTCCATCAAAAGACGGATTGGGGTAAACGATTATTTTACCAATCTGGCCATCTCCACGAACAGTGCGGATCTCAGTGAATTTTGATTTGTTGTCAAAATCAACCTGCCTGATCCGGTACTGAGAAATTCCTTTGGTATTGTTTGCATCTATATATTGATAACTCAGTAAATCACTGCTATTGCCACCAGACGCCTGTGATGGAACAAATGTTATTTCCTGCCATATACCATTGGTATTACGTTCAACAGCAAATCCACTGGAATTATTCTCCTGGCTTGTTACCCACTTAAGCAATACATTAGAATGATTCCTAACGGCTGTGAATGATTGGAAAGCTACAGGCAAAGTGGTTTGAACAACAATAAATATTGCACCCGCTGCCGACACACTGGGTTTATCACAAGGACCAAGGGGAAGATTCAGAACTCCTGAGGTTTCAAATAATAAACTCCCTATTCTAAATACAGAATAATTAGTAGGGAATCTGAGATCAACAATAAAATAACCAGTTCCGAAAGCCGGAATACTTACCGTGTCCTTGGGAACCGGAGAAGTATATATAATAGGCGGTACACCACCAGAACCCGAAACATAAGTAAATGTTTTCAAGGTGCTGGCATCAGCTCCATCAACTATGCCGTTGCCGTTGGCATCAACATAGCCTTCAGTCACAAAATCTGTGGGATTTATAGTTCTGAGTGAAAATGAATCTATTTGATCCATGGAAACTGAATTCAGGGCAACCTTAATTGGCGCATTACCTGTATTTGTTACTTTTAAGCTTGCCCGGTACTTAAGATTCTTAACTAATTCATGAACAAAAACTGTATCAACTGTATATTTTGCGCCCCCTACTACAGCCAGACCAGAGCAACAACCACCGGCATTATCTGATGCACTTGAAGTAACAGTAGCTCCCGTACCATTTTGTGTTAACACATGGTAAGTAAAAACATCACCGGGGGCTAAAGGTGTTGAAGTAAGCGGCGTTAACCATTTGCGCAAATATCTCCAAGGAACTGCAAATTCAACACCGAAACCGCCTTCAGTCGATGAGGCAGCAAATTTTTCATTAGGTCCTAATGCCGGAAGTACAGCTAGATTAACAGCTGCAGAAATTGACCCTTCAACACTGTAACCATCCGCCAGACCGGCATTGGGTGCTGTCGGCTTGGTCATATAATTACCTTTACCGCTAACATTATCCGTAGGACTTTCAATAAAATTATGTATTCCAAATGCCGAAACTCCTCCGGAATTAAAATTTGCCCTAAGTACTGGTTCTCCTGCACCCATAAAACCATCTGCATTTACGTCAAGTAAATACATAAAGGTATTTTGGGCATTACCATTATTAATACGTCTGAAATAGAAATAAACATTGTAGTTATCGTAGGTGAAGGAGAAAAACCGAAGATCCCGGGCTGATTGCGGTTGATCTAGGTCATCTACTCCATCCACACCGTCCTTTGACCAGTTGGCAGCAGAAGAAACCGGCGGATTAAATGGGGTTACCGCATTACCCGTTCCTAAACCCAAAATATAGGTTTCCCAATCAACTATTGAATTAGGAGCTTCTCCGATATTAAACGGAGCAATACCAGTGCCACTGGTATATTTTATTAATGGCGTTGTAAGATTACAGCTCTGCGCCTGTACACTGGTAGAAATTCCTGCTACAACCAGTACAAATAAGGAAAGTAAAATCTTTTTCATGCTTCAAGGTTTTTGTTTT
>JANNCC010000355.1:0-4559 GCA_031386125.1 Chitinophagaceae bacterium | reverse complement strand
AAAGTAAAATTAGCTGCCGTTTTTGATGACTCGTATGTGGATAGTGATGATATTGCCTTCTTTGCCCCGGGTATGAAAACCTGGAAGAAGAAAATAAGCCTGAAAGGAAAAGTAAGAGGGACGATTGATGACCTTGTTGGCAAGGATCTGATTGTGCAGGCAGGTAACAGCACCATGCTAAACGGCGACATTACCATGACAGGTCTGCCTGATATTAACCAAACCTTTATTGATTTTAAGGCAAATGATTTCAGGACAACCTATAATGATGCGGTAACTATAGTGCCAGCCATACGCCGTGTAACTAGCCCTGACCTGCGCAAAATTCATTACGTAAATTTCAAAGGGAGCTTTACCGGTTTCATCCGTGACTTTGTAACTTTTGGCACCATTCAAACAAATCTTGGCACCATCACCAGCGATATTAATATGAAATTGCCCCGTGGGCAACAACCTATTTATTCGGGCAGCATTGCCACTGATAATTTTCGGCTGGGAGAATTTTTAGGTAATGGAAAAATAGGAACTGTATCATTAACCGGTACAATAAAAGGGAGTGGTTTTAGCGATAAGAGCCGCAATACTTTAATTGACGGAACTATCCGTTTTGCCGATTACAATAATTATCGTTATGAAAACATTGTAGTAAAAGGCAAGCTGGATAAAAAATTGTTTGAGGGTGTGGCTTCCATCAGAGATAAAAATGTTGACCTCACCTTAAACGGTATTATTGATTTTAACAGTAAAACGCCTCGGTTTGATTTAATAGCAGATGTGGCAAGCTCCAATCTCAAAAGCCTGAAGCTTACAAAAGACAGTATCACTTTTGCTGGTAAGCTAAACATAAACTTTGCCGGTAATAGTCTGGATAATTTTTTGGGTGTAGCAAAAATAACAGATGCTGAGATAATAAAAAACGGCCACCGGCTACCCTTCGACTCATTAATCGTTTCATCCCAATATACTGACAGTGCGAAAACACTGACTGCAGTTTCTAATGAGTTTGAAGCAAAAGTGGAAGGAGATTTCAGTCTTGTTGATCTACCGGATGCCTTTACTTTCTTTCTGAATAAATATTATCCTGCCTATATAAATGCACCTAAGCGGTACCCAAAGAATCAGAATATTAAATTTAATATCACCACTTATGCTGCTGATGAATACCTGCAGTTGATTGATTCCAGCATAACCGGTTTCAACAACAGTCATTTTGAAGGTAATCTTAACCTTGCAAAGAATGAACTGAATTTTACTGCTGAAGTACCGCAGTTTAAATTCAAACAATACAATTTTGATGAGGTAAAAATTTCTGCCAAAGGAAACAGTGACAGCCTTGTGCTAACCGGCGAAACAAAAAACATAAGAATCAACGACAGCCTGAATATTCCATTTGCTTTTTTCAACATTAATGCCCGTAATGATTCATCTAAAGTGAGCATTAATACCGGAGCCAACCAGACGGTGGAAAAAGCTGATATAAATGCACTGGTACTTACTTATAATGATGGAGTGGAAATTGAATTTGACCCTTCCAGTTTTACGGTGAACGGCAAAACATGGTCAATTGATGAAACTGGTGTATTGAAATTCAGAAAAAATATTGCGGCCAGCGGCCAGTTAGTATTAACCGAAGGAGAACAAAAAATATTACTGAAAACCCAGCAGTCGAAAAAGGGAAGCTGGAACAATTTAAATGTAGAGCTGACAAAAATAAATCTTGGTGACTTTGCTCCATTCTTTTTGCCAAAGAACAGGCTGGAAGGATTATTGTCAGGAAACATATTAGTAGAAGATCCAGCAAACAATTTAAAAATTACATCGGACGATATACGGACGCAATACCTCCGGTTGGATAATGATTCATTGGGAGAAGTAAAGACAACGCTGGCTTATGATGGTAAATCCAAAGAGCTTATTATAAAAGGCAATACGGTGAACCAGGAAAACTATCTTGGTTTTGATGGCCATATTTTCCTCGGTGAAAATGCAAAAGATAATATCATTGCCCTGAAGGCAAAAAATTTTCAGATAAAAATTCTGGAACGTTTCCTTGGAAACCTGTTCTCAGACATGCAGGGTTACCTGACTGGTGACATTGATCTGAGTGGTGAATTTAAAAATCTCGTTGTGGCGGGCAAAGGAAGGTTGAAAGATGCGGGGTTGAAAGTAAAGTTCACTCAATGCTTTTATAAAATACAGGATACCGACATTGAACTGAAGCCGACAGAAATAAATCTTGATGGAATTGTGCTGACAGATACTGTAACCGGCAACCCGATTTATATTTCAGGTGGTATGGAACATCAGGCATTTAAGAATATGTTCTACAATCTTGACATTTCTACACAAAAACCAAATACAACAAGCGATAATTATAATAAGCCGGTACTGCTCCTGAATACTTCTTATAAAGACAACAAACAGTTTTATGGCAGAGTAAAAGGAACAGGGTCTTTAACATTAGCCGGACCGCAATCTGAAATGTTCATGACGATTAATGCTATCGCCTCTGATAAAGATAGTAGCAATATGACCATCCCCTCCACCAGCAGCCGAGAGTCGGGCATTGCCGACTTTCTGGTAGAAAGAAAATATGGACGGGAAATGGCCAACATTGATTTCAATAAAAACGTTACCAACATTATATACGATGTGGAAGTAACGGCAACGCCATTGGTTACAGTAAAAGTGGTGCTGGATGAACTAACCGGTGATGAAATCAAAGGAAGAGGCACCGGCACATTAAAAATGCGTTCTGGCACATCGGAGCCGTTATCCTTACGGGGTCGTTTTGATATTGACGAAGGTGATTACATATTTACTTTCCAGTCCTTTTTCAAAAAACCATTTGTACTTAAGAAAGGAGAAAATAATTATATCGAATGGTCGGGCGACCCAAATGATGCAAGGATAAACCTTACCGCTGTTTATACTGCTACGAATGTTAGCTATGAACCGCTTGCTTCTTCTTTGCAGGGACTTGATCAGAACCAAGGTATTTCCCGTGCAAGAGGTGATGTATATGTAGTAGCCAAATTGACGGATAAATTATTTCAGCCAAAATTCAATTTCAGTCTTGAATTCCCCACGGCAAGTGTAGCAAACAACGACCCCGCACTTGCTTTCAGCCTGCAACAATTGCAGAAGAATGAAAACGAGATGAACAAGCAGGCCACCTACCTGGTGGTGTTAGGCGTTTTTGCACCGGTGGAAAGTGGTGCCGGGTTTTCTATTGGCGAAGTAGCTACCAATAGTCTATCCGGGATATTTTTTAATGTAATTAATGAACAGGTAAAAAGAATTGTATCCAGCATTTTTAAAACAGATAAGCTGAATTTTAATTTTAGCAGCTCTGTTTATAGCAGGAATGTGATTGGTTCAGGCGGTGGATTAAACCTGGGAAGTAATGTAAACGCCTCGATCGGCAGTTCTTTATTTAAAAACCGGGTGATTGTAACTGTAGGAGGAAGTGTAGAAGGTTTATTGCCAGGAACAGTTGAGCAACAGGTAGGCTTTCTTAAAGATTTTACGATTGAAGTATTAATAAATCAAAGCGGCACCTTTAGAGCCAATCTTTTTTACCGGGACAATGTTGACTACCTCACCTCCAATATATCAGGAGCTGGCCGGCAAAACCGGGCCGGCCTTGGCCTTTCTTACCGCAGAGATTTTGACCACCTCTTCGGAAGAAAAAAAAACAGAAAACAACCAGCCGCTGAAATAAAAGCTGAAGCCAACGAACGAAAGCCAGAGGCTCTTGAACAAAAGCCGGAAGCAAAGAAAGAAGAAGACCCCGAATAAAAAACTAAGTGGCCGAACCACCATCGTCTATTTTTTATCCAAAATCTCATGCCCCAGCTTATCTCTCTTCGTCAGCAAATATTTTTCATTGTGCTCATTGGGATGAATTTCGATGGGGATGTTTTCGACAATTTCCAGTCCGTAGCCAACCAATCCAACTCTTTTCTTTGGATTGTTAGTAATTAACCTGAGTTTAGTAATACCCAGATGACGAAGTATTTGTGCCCCCAAACCATAATCTCTCTGGTCCATTTGAAAACCAAGGTGCAGATTGGCTTCCACGGTATCCATGCCTTGCTCCTGCAGCCGATAAGCTTTTAATTTGTTCAGCAATCCAATTCCCCGGCCTTCCTGGTTCATATATAATATAGCACCCTTGCCTTCAGCCTGTACCATTTGCATAGCTTTTTGTAATTGTTCGCCACAATCGCAACGAAGGGAACCAAGAATATCTCCCGTAAAACAGGAAGAGTGAACCCTTACCATTACCGGTTCATCTGTTTCCCATTTTCCTTTTAGTAAAGCCAGGTGTTCATTAGTTGAATTCTTTTCTTTAAAAGCTACCAATTGAAAACTGCCATACTTCGTTGGCATATCTACTCTTACCACCTCCTCAATCAGCGAGTCGCGTTTAATAAGGTATTAAAAAAGGTCTTTTATATAAATAAAATTTTAGTCGAATTTTTTTTGTAAATCAAAAAGTTGTGGCAAAAGGGCCCATTAGGCATCCACAATAAATATTTATAACAACACCCCAC
>JANNCC010000330.1:0-2023 GCA_031386125.1 Chitinophagaceae bacterium | reverse complement strand
CATCAACTTAAAATTTCCCACCAATAATTCTTTGTTGTTTATTTCGGCTTTTAAACCTTGCCCTTCAATTTCTTCCACATTCTTAAGCTCTATAGAATTATTTACTTTTCCAACAAAATCATGAATGGCTGTTGCTACGGGATGTGTACTCTGGCTTTCCAACGCATTCACCATTTGCAAAATTTCATCCTTATTAAATTCTGGTTTAATGTTTACTTCCTGTACTTTAAAAACACCTTCTGTCATGGTACCGGTTTTATCCATCACTACATTTTGAATGTTGGCAATGAGGTCTAAAAAGTTACTGCCTTTAAATAAAATTCCGTTTTTACTGGCTGCACCAATTCCACCAAAGTAACCTAACGGAATGCTTATTACCAATGCACACGGACAAGAGATAACCAGAAAAACCAATGCCCGGTACAACCATTGACTGAATACATAATTATCAACAATAAAATAGGGAAGTACTGTAATCACAATTGCTAAAAGCACTACAAAAGGTGTATAAATTCTTGCAAATTTTCTAATGAATAATTCAGTGGGTGCTTTTTGTGCGGTGGCATTTTGCACCATTTCCAGAATCTTGCTCAGCTTACTATCGGTATAAGCAGTGGTAACTTTTACCTGTGCAACGGTGTTCAGGTTTATCATGCCTGCTAATACGGTTTCTCCTTTCGCTTTGGTATCGGGCTTGCTTTCGCCGGTAAGTGCTGCGGTGTTGAAAGATGCCGTTTCAGAAATCAGTTCTCCATCCAATCCTAATTTTTCGCCTGACTTTAACTGTATGATGTCGCCAATGTTTGCGGCTTCAGCTTTGATAATTTTTGGTTGGTTGTTTTCTAAAATCGTTACTTCATCAGGCCGCTGATCGAGCAATGCTTTGATATTTGATTTAGCTCTTTTTACAGCCAATGTTTGAAACACTTCGCCAACTGCATAAAATAACATTACAGCCACAGCTTCTGGATATTCTCCAATGGCGAATGCACCAATGGTTGCGATGCCCATTAATAAAAATTCAGAAAATATTTCTCCTTTGCCAATGCTCTGCACTGCTTCTTTCAATACCGGAAAGCCAACAGGTAAATAAACAGCAATGTACCAGCCAATCCTTACCCAACCAGTAAACCAGGCTTGTGGTATCCAATTATCAAAGGCTATGGCAACAATCAGCAGAGCAAAACTTATGATTGCAGGCAGAAACATTTGCATCGTTGTTTGGTTCCCGTTTTCATGGTCGTGTCCATTATCATCGTCATGTTCTTCATGGTCGTGTCCGTCATGTTCAGTATGACCTTCTTTTAAAAGTTTTGATGCACCAGCCTTTTTGTAAATTTTTTCTTCTTGTGTGCAGCAAGTCATTCTACCCTGTGCATCGTAAGTATGTTTATGATTGGGGTCCTTGTTTATCATGTCATTTTCGTTTGAATTGGCAAATAAAAAAGGTTACAGATGTTTCCATCTGTAACCTTTACTATAATGTGTATTTTTTTATTAAGCCCTGAAAGCACTTACCATCCCTAAGACTGATGCAAGCATTACTACACACTTCCAGCAATTGAGTCTGTTCATTTTCATGTTTGCTTAATTTATGAGTATAAAAGTACATACTGTGTTGTTTTAAAACTGTTAATCTTCGTGTCCTTCTGTATTGGTCATTTTTGCGGAAACAAAAAATGCTCCCTTCACTACAATTTTAGCTCCTTTTGGAATTTCTTTAATGAGTGTTATCTCTGTATATCCAACATCAGTTGTTCCTTTAGCTACAGGAATCCTTTCAAATGCAGTTCCTTTTTCTTCACCTGCATGAGCAACACTATCTTTTTTATTTTCGGTAAGCACAAAAATATAATCCTGTCCATCTACCCGTACAATTGCTTCATTGGGCACTGCCGGTACAGTTGTCTGGTCTAAGCTAACAACAGCCGTTACATTCATGCCGTCAATCAATCCTGTTTTATCTCCTTTAACCATTGCATGTACTGTAACCGCTTTACTTTCCCCTTCAAAAGATGAACCC
>JANNCC010000327.1:0-2057 GCA_031386125.1 Chitinophagaceae bacterium | reverse complement strand
CCAGCATTGCTTTATCAGTAATTTCTGTAACCCAGATAAATTTTGGCATCGCTGTACCAAGTAACAATTCTTTAGCTGTGTTATCTAATAATACATTCTGCGATACGCTATGTTTATATGAACGACTGGATGCTAAAAATGTTTTTAAAACCAATGGTTCTGTATTGTTAAAGTTTATTTGGTCAAGTAGTAGCAAAGTCATTTTTCTGGCTTCGTCAGCTTCCAGATATATCTTAGGATATAAAGGTACAATGAAAGCAGAAATGCTGCAACCGTTCCATTGTGGATCGGTATAGTAAGATGCTGGATTATCTATGTAAGCAAGTTTATAAGGCGGAAAATTATCATCTATAAAAACATACTGCATAGGCATACTGGTAAAATCCAGCACCGGCTTACCATTTTTAAGTTGAGTAACTTTTTGCAGATTTTCTAGGTCACCTGTTGTATAAGGTTCCCTGCCAACAATATTGAGTGCATGACCGATACCGCTACTGTTATCCATTAAAGCTACTACAGGTATACCCGATTCAACATACGTTTTCAACAAAGGTTAAAACTCAACCTGATACTGATTGCGGGAGTAACTTCTCACTCCAAATCCAAGTTCTTTTACTGCAAAGGAAATCTGGTTGCCAGACAATCCTTTAGATGGTGTAAGTCTTTCAAAAGAAATACTGCTGAGTATTTTGCTTATCTGGTCAGGTAGAATGGGTTTGTATTCAGCATACCGGGATCCAAAATATTCCATAAGGCTCCAGATGGTTGTTTCGGCACAAGTCAGCATCTCCGCATCCTGTGAAGCATGAGGAAATCCATAAGTAGTTAGCTTAACACCTTTCACCGTTGTACCAATACCAACTGAACATATTTGTATATCTGGTGTTTTTGTTATCGTGGAAGAAAGTACAGAACGGCCAATAATGGAAGGAAAAGTTGGCCGAAGTACTACAAAGCCACCAAAATTATTTTGTAAATACTCAAGTCTTTCCGGATTCCTGAAATCATCGTCTGTTACTTTAGTCTTAAAAAAAGAAAGCTTGATGCATTGCCTTGGATAATTCTCCAGTTTGGAAGAATAGTAGTAATAATAAATATTACGGTACACCTTGTCCACATAGGGATGCTCTGCCACTACTGTTAAATCACCCTGGAGGTGCTGAAGATAAAAATCAAGGGTGCCAAGACTTGCCGTCAGCATGTTAGTATTAAGTTGATACCGTTCTTTAAAAATTTTTTCTACTAGCGGTATTATCTCAGCCTTCGGCACTATTCCTGTAAAAATATTTTCCATCTTATAGCTTGATTATTACTAAAAATACAAATTCATTTTCCAAACCATATACCAATTTCGGGTTATTTTATTCTCCAAATATTTCATGTAGTATATTTGAAGACTAACTTTCTGTTTACTATTCCTGCTGAAGCCGGATAAAAATTAATTAATGGCAGACGATAAAAAACAACAACTCGAACAACAACTCTGGAAAATTGCCGATACCCTTCGTGGTAAAATGGATGCTGATGATTTCAGGGATTATATACTTGGCTTTATCTTTTACAAATACCTGAGCGAAAAAATGTCCACCTATGCCAATACCATCTTAAAGCCCGATAAAATAACTTACGATGAAGTAGAAAAGCATAAGAACAAAAAAGAATTGCTGGCGGCCGTTAAAGAAGAAGCACTGGATAAACTCGGCTACTCCTTAAAACCATCCGAATTATTTAGTGAGCTGGCACGCCGGGGCAATGCCGAAGGCAAAAGCAAATTTATTTTAGATGATCTCTCTAAAGTGCTTACCAATATTGAGCAAAGCACCATGGGCAGCGAAAGCGAAGAAGATTTTGGAAACTTGTTCGAAGATTTAGATTTAACCAGCAGCAAACTGGGTAAAAGCGAAAACGATAAAAACGATCTGATCGTTAAAGTGCTATCTCACTTGAACGAAATTGATTTTGATTTAAAGAATACCGAAAGCGATGTACTGGGCGATGCCTACGAATACCTGATTGGCAAGTTTGCCAGCGGTGCCGGTAAAAAAGCAGGAGAGTTT
>JANNCC010000302.1:0-8402 GCA_031386125.1 Chitinophagaceae bacterium | reverse complement strand
GTTCGGGCTGCATTTTCTGTGTGGCAGAAAGATTGATAATGGCTCTTGCTTTAACCTGCGTAAGTAAATCTGTAGTTAACGAGCCGGATATGGTGACTGTATAGGCATTGTCCGGGATATAATCGAGTAACTGAATTCCCTGCTGAGATAATTGCAGCCTTTCGTTGGCACCGGGAATTTCTTCAAACTGAATGATGGCAAATGTTTGCCCGAATTTTCTTACAGCAGTACGATTAAATTGTTCGACCCTTTCAGCAGTAATATTTTTTTCCGGAGTAACTGTTCCGGCTTTGAGCAATAAATTATAACGGGAACCAGGTTGTGATAATGATGAAAAACTCACAAGCAGGCAAATTGTTATCAGGGGAATTGGATTGGATCTCATAGCGACTGTTAAGAGTAATAAAAATAGTACAAATACCTGAGAAAAGCCAATACAGTAAAGGGCTTGACAGAGATACGGGAAAGCCCTTATGCATGGATTGAAGAAGTTGAAAAACAATACAAGTGCATGGATTGTAAGAACCTGTGCATCTCTTCCATACTTTTCATATTGTCGCCTATCAACATAAACAGCTTGCCGGTCTGCTTTAGTTTTGCTTTGTTGGTTTCAGTTTGCAGAAACTGGATGATTTTCTGGAACGTACCGGATTCAAAATAGGGTGAGTCGGGTCTATTGATAAAGAAACAGCGGAGTGTATTATCTTTTAAACTCATTTTCTCAAATCCCAAATCAACAGCCAGTTTGCGGCAGCGGACAGTGGTGAACAAATCTTCTACCTGTTGTGGTAATGCACCAAACCTGTCCTCCATCTCTTTTTTCATCGCTGCCAGTTCTTCTTCGGTTTCGCAATTATCTAATCGCTGATACAATGATAATCGTTCGCCAATACTTTCTACATAACTATCTGGCAACAGGATTTCCAAATCAGTATCAATGGTGCAATCAGCTACAAAATCATCCTGCTTTGCAATTTCATCTTTAAATAATTCTTTGAACTCCGTTCTTTTTAATTCACGGATAGCTTCATCTAAAATCTTCTGATACATTTCAAAACCAATATCTGCCATGAAACCGCTTTGTTCGCCACCCAGCATGTTTCCGGCTCCCCGTATATCTAAATCTCTCATTGCTATCTGGAAACCACTGCCGAGTTCGCTGTGCTGCTCCAGTGTTTGTAATCTTTTCTTTGAGTCATTTGGCAACGTACTCATTGGTGGAGCCAACAGATAACAGAATGCTTTTTTATTACTTCTTCCCACTCTTCCCCGCAGCTGGTGCAGGTCGCTCAACCCAAACTGGTGTGCATTATTAACGATGATGGTATTTACGTTTGGAATATCAACACCGCTTTCAACGATGTTGGTACAAATCAGTACATCATATTTTCTGTCAATAAAATTCAAGATTCGTTCTTCCAGATGATGGCCTTCCATTTGGCCGTGGGCATATCCGATGCTTAAATCAGGGCAAAGGGCTTGTATGATAGCAGCCATTTCTGCCAATCCCGCAATGCGATTATAAATAAAGAAAACCTGTCCCCCTCTTTCTGTTTCAAAATAAATAGCTTCTCTTATAAAATCTTCATTGTACACCTGCACTTCTGTTTGAATGGGCTGCCGGTTGGGCGGTGGTGTATTCATAATACTTAAATCCCTGGCACCCATTAAAGAAAATTGCAGTGTTCTTGGAATGGGTGTGGCAGTTAATGTGAGACAGTCAACCGCTGTCCTCAATGTTTTTATTTTCTCCTTGTGCCCCACCCCAAATTTCTGTTCCTCATCTACCACCAGCAGGCCAAGGTCTTTGAATTTAACATCTTTTGCCAGTAAGCCATGTGTACCGATGATAATATCAACTTTACCTTCTTCTAATTTCTTCAGCGTTTCTTTTTTCTCCTTGGCAGATTTGAAACGATTGATATAATCAACCGTAACCGGGAAATCTTTTAACCGTTCGCTGAAGGTTTGATAATGCTGAAAAGCAAGAATGGTAGTGGGCACTAATATCGCAGCCTGTTTCCCATCCAAACAGGTTTTAAAGGCTGCCCTTATCGCCACTTCTGTTTTGCCAAAGCCCACATCACCGCACACCAACCTGTCCATCGGTGACGGTGACTCCATATCCTTTTTTACATCTGCCGTTGCTTTACTCTGGTCGGGAGTGTCTTCATAAATAAAAGATGCTTCCAGTTCCGTTTGCATATAATTATCCGGGGTATGCTGAAAGCCATGCTGTGCTTTTCGTTTGGCGTAGAGTTTAATCAGGTCGAATGCAATTTCCTTGACCTTCGTTTTTGTTTTTTCCTTCAGTTTATTCCAAACATCGCTGCCGAGCTTATTCACCTTCGGCACACTGCCGTCCTTCCCGGTGTACTTGGCAATCTTATGCAGGCTATTGATATTAACGTATAAAATATCAGTGTCTTTATAAATTAACCGCACCGCTTCCTGCACCCTGCCGTTTGCTTCTATTTTTTGTAACCCACTGAATATGCCAACGCCATGGTCAATATGGGTAACGAAATCTCCCGGCTGCAACTCACGGAGAGTTCTGAGTGTTATCGCCTTGTTCTTATTATATGCCTGTTTGACTTTATACTTATGATACCGCTGAAAAACCTGGTGGTCCGTATAACAAATAATTTTCTGGTCTTCATCTATAAACCCTTCATGAATAGAGGTGACAATCGGATTAAAAACAAGTTCTGCTTTTAAATCATCGAAGATACTTTGAAGTCTCTCTAACTGTTTTGGGTTTTCTGCAAAAATGTACAGCTCAAACTTTTTTGTTTCCCAGCTTTTTAAATCCTTGATCAACAAATCAAACTGACGATTGAAGGCCGGTTGCACTTTTGTTTGAAATTCAATTTCGAAATTGGCGAGGTAAGATTGATAGCCAAATTCTACCAAATGCTTTTTTGTTAGTTCTCCTTTTAAGTTATCTGAAGTAATAAAATCATCGGCCCCAACATCATTCTTTATTAATTTATCATCCAGGTCTTCCTGCTCCTTACGTTTTGCTGCTAATTTTCCTGCATTGGTGGTGTTCGCCAAAAAAGATGCCTTTACTTCTTCTTGAAATCGTAAAAAACCCTGTAAGTCTTCTTCGCTTTCTGTCAACCTTTCTCTACATAGTTCATAATCCTGCATCCATACTACGGTATTTTCCGGTAAAAAATCAAACAGCGAAACCTGGCCTTCGCTTTCAAATTGTGTGTGCACATTGGGAATGATACTAACCTGCAACAGTTTTCTTTCACTCAGTTGTGTTTCCGGGTCAACAATACGGATGGAATCAACATCATTACCGAACAATTCAATCCGGTAAGGTTTTTCATTACCATAAGAATAAATATCAAGGATACCGCCTCTTATCGCAAACTGCCCCGGCTCATACACAAAATCAGTTCTTTCAAAACCGTAATCTGCTAATTTCAGTAACAGGTCTTCTACATTCAGCCTGTCACCGGATTTAATATGTATGATATTGAAAGAAAGAGTAGCTGGTAAGACTACTTTTTCAAATAATGCTTCCGGATAAGTAACCAGGATTTTTTTATTCCCACCTGCAGCAATCTTAGTCAATGCCTCTGTTCTTAGCATGACATGGGAAGAGTTCAACAGCTGATAATTCTTCCTGTTTTTGAAAGAAGAGGGAAAATAAAAAATATCCAGGGCTTCTGTCAGATTCTCCAATGTATTATGGAAGTAGGCCGCCTCTTCTGCATCATTTAAAACAATAAGATGATTGAGCTGAGAACAGGATGGGTGCATAAAAGCCGAGGCTACTACAAATTGAGACGAACTTCCCTGTAAGTTTTTAAGATAGATTTTTTGAGGCTGGATCGTCGTCTGAGATGAGACAAGCATAGAGAGCCTGTCCGTCAATTGAAAAAGGCGGGGGGTGTTTTGATACTGTTCCAGCAAATCCTTTACACTCATGAAAGGTGTAAAGATAAATCATCTTTAAAAAGTAAGGGCATAATAATTTCCCTTTTTAAGAACTTATAAATGTCTTATTGGCTTTATCTTTATCGAAATCAACGATAATGGCACTTCAACCCTGGCGAACAGGAAAGGTTATACGAATAGAAAATGAAACGGCTGATACAAAAAGATTCTGGATAGAAGTGCCGGAAGTAGCGTCTTTTGATTTTGCTCCTGGTCAGTTTGTTACACTGGATTTACCTATTCATGAAAAAGTGAATAAACGATGGCGCAGTTATTCCATTGCCTCCTGGCCGGATGGAACCAATGTTTTTGAACTGGTAATTGTTTTGGATAAACGGGGTTTAGGCACTCCTTATTTATTCTATGAAATAAATGTGGGAAGTGATCTCATTTTTAGAGGCGCACAGGGGGTTTTTACTCTGAAAGAACCTTTAGATAAAGACATCTTCATGATCTGCACTGGTACCGGTATTGCTCCGTTCAGAAGTATGGTTAATCATATAAAGAACCACAATATCCCACATCAGAATATTTATCTTGTATTTGGTTGCCGCACAAAAAATACTTTGCTTTACTATAATGAACTGACCAACCTTCAGAATGAGCTGCCCGGTTTTAAATATCTGCCCACCTTATCCCGAGAAGAATGGGAAGGGCATTCTGGCTATGTACATGCTATTTACGAAACGTTATGTGCAGACAAAAAACCAGCCGACTTCTTTTTATGCGGATGGAAAGGAATGATTGATGAAGCCCAAAAAAGAATAACGGATATGGGCTATGATAAGAAAGCTATCCACCTGGAGATTTATGGCTAATGAATATCGAACCCTGAACAAGGAATATTGAATAATGAAGTCCTGGTCGTTTATACTTCGACATTCTTTATTCACTCTTTATTATTCATTGCTTCTTTTCCTTTTTCCTTCTTATATTCGTCAAAACGATAAAGTATGGGTGCCTCATCACTCATTGTCTTGATTATTGCTGCCATTGCCTTCTCTGGCATTGCTATCCTCGTTTCAAAATTTGTGTTGAAAGCCACCACCAATAAACAAAAAGGTGAGCCGTATGAGTGTGGAATTCCCACCAAGGGTAAAACATGGATACAATTAAATGTAGGCTACTACTTATTTGCCCTTATATTTCTGATTTTTGATGTGGAACTTGTTTTCTTATATCCATGGGCAGTGGTGGCCAAGAGCATGGGCTGGGTAGCATTAATCGAAATAGTGATTTTCTTTTTTATTTTATTTATGGGCTTTTTATATGCCCATAAGAAAGGTGCATTGAAATGGATGTAAAACAACAAGAGGCAAAAGATAATTTTCCGGGAAAAATACATGAGACACCCGGCGGCGGCATCGTCCTCAGCAAACTTGACGATGTAATCAACTGGGCAAGGTCAAATTCATTATGGCCACTAACCTTTGCTACCAGTTGCTGTGGTATAGAAATGATGGCGACGGCGGGTGCAAAATATGATTTCTCAAGATTTGGTTTTGAAGTAGCAAGAGCAACTCCACGGCAAGCTGATGTTATCATTATCGCCGGCACCATTGTAAATAAAATGGCTCCCGTATTAAAAAGACTGTACGACCAAATGGCTGATCCGAAATATGTGATTGCGATGGGTGCCTGTGCCATTAGTGGCGGTCCTTTTTTTTATAATACCTATTCTGTTGTAAAAGGCGCCGACCATGTGATACCAGTGGATGTGTATGTGGCCGGTTGTCCGCCAAGACCGGAAGCATTATTACATGCTCTGATAACATTGCAGGAAAAGATAAAAAGTGGAATGACGAGAGAACAAATGCCCCCATCCCCTAAAGGGGTGTAATTATCGGGAAGTAAAATAGTTTTTGGAACTTATGAATATCGAAGAACTTAAAGCAAGACTAACTGAACTACTTCCATCAGCCACTTTTGAAGAAGGCGGCGAATGGCTCAATACTAATATAGAACCGAAAGACTGGTTGTCGCTGGCACAACAGCTTCGCAATGATGAAGCATTATTTTTCAATTTTCTTTTCTGCCTCACTTGTATTGACTGGAAGACACACCTTACAATGGTGTATCATTTCACTTCAACTAAGTACCGGCATAATATTGTTATCAAATCAAAATTAGACAGGAGTAATCCAGAAATTGAAACAGTTTCTCATATCTGGAGGACCGCTGAATTTCATGAAAGAGAAGTATATGAAATGTTTGGGGTAAATTTTTTGAATCATCCTGATCTGCGATTACTGATACTTCCCGACGGATGGGAAGGAAGGAACCCGATGCGAAAAGATTTTGAAGATCCTATTAATATGATCAAACTCTGATATGTTTGAAGAAGTAGGCACAACGATTGACGGCGATATTATTATTAATGTAGGGCCACAACACCCCGCCACACATGGTGTGCTTCATCTTGTCATTACATTGAACGGAGAAACCATAAAAAAAGTAGAGCCGCATCTTGGTTATATCCATCGTTCCATTGAGAAAATGTGTGAGAGTCTTAGCTACCGGCAGTTTATTTATGTTACCAGCCGGATGGATTACCTGTCGGCACATATTAATAACCATGCCTGTGCGATGTGTGTCGAAAAAGGATTGCAGGTAGAAATTCCGCCGAGGGCACAGGTGATAAGAGTGCTGATGGACGAACTGACAAGAATTGCATCTCATGAACTTTGGTGGGGAGCGATGGCGATGGATGTAGGTGCCTTCACTCCTTTCTTTCATGCTTTCAGGGAAAGAGAAAGCATTAATGATATAATGGAGGAAACCTGTGGAGCAAGACTAACAATGAATTACATGGTACCCGGTGGAGTGATGCAGGATATTCATCCCAACTTTCAAAAGAGAGTGAAAGATTTCATCCAATTGTACAAAAGCAAGATTCATGAATACGATGAAATGGTAACCAACAATATTATTTTCCAGAGTAGGATGAAAAATGTTGGTTGCTTATCTGCTGAAGATGCTATTTCTTACGGATGCACTGGCCCAACTGCAAGAGGAAGCGGTGTTAGTTGTGACATCAGAAAATATTATCCTTACGAAGTATATGATAAAGTAGAGTTTGATGAAGTGCTGGAAACAGGTGGCGATTCATTTGCCCGTTACATGGTTCGGGTAAGGGAGATGCAGCAATCTATCCGGATCATTGAACAATTAATTGATAATATTCCCGAAGGTGATTTCCTGACAAAAACAAAAGCGGTATTAAAATTACCAAAAGGGGAGTTTTATACCAGGGTGGAAACGGCCCGTGGCGAACTAGGTGTTTATATTGTAAGCGAAGGTGGAACAACGCCATACCGAATTAAATTTCGTTCACCGGGATTTTCTAATCTTTCTGTACTAGATCATATTGCCCGTGGCAGTAAGTTAGGAGATCTGGTGGCGATGATGGGAACATTGGATTTGGTAATACCGGATATTGACAGATAAAATACTTGAGGCGATTGCTTCGCCTCGCAAATAATGTGGAGCTTTTCTAACATAGCGAACAACTTACATGATTGGTTGGGCAGCAACTTCAATCCAACAATGACATTAATCATTGAAATGGTGATAGCCGGTGTTGCCGTCATCAGTTTATTCGCCATGCTGGGATTGATATTAGTACTAATGGAAAGAAAAGTATCTGCATGGATGCAAATACGATTAGGGCCAAACCGTGTTGGGCCAAAAGGAATGTTACAATCATTTGCCGATACCTTAAAACTTTTAGTAAAAGAAGGGTTAACACCAAACGGCGCCGATAAACTACTATTCAACCTGGCTCCGTTTATTGCGATGATTGTGGCCATGCTGCTGATGGCACCCATAGCTTTTGCCAAAGGCTTTCAATTATGGGATTTGAATATTGGGGTATTGTATGTTTCTGCTGTTTCATCACTGATGGTCATTAGTATTTTAATGGCCGGTTGGTCAAGCAATAATAAATATTCGCTGATGGGGGCTATGCGTAGTGGTGCTCAGATTGTGAGTTATGAATTATCTGCAGGGTTATCTGTACTGGCTGTAGTAGTAATGACCGGCAGTTTGCAGGTTTCTGAAATTATAGAATCGCAAAGAACTGGCTGGTGGATATTCAGAGGACATATCCCAATGCTTATTGCTTTTGTTACTTTCGTTATTGCAGTTACTGCTGAAACCAACAGGGCTCCGTTTGATTTAGCAGAAGCGGAATCAGAACTAACTGCTGGTTTCCATACCGAATATTCAGGAATGAAATTCGCTTTGTTCTTTTTGGCTGAATATGTGAATGTATTTATTGTTTGTGCTATTGGTGCTACATTGTTCCTCGGTGGCTGGATGCCTTTCCATATTGGCAACTGGACCGATTTCAATCATGTGATGGATTATATTCCATCGAGTTTATGGTTCTTTGGAAAAACGTTTTTCTTAATATTCGTCATTATGTGGTTCCGGTGGACATTTCCAAG
>JANNCC010000298.1:0-2449 GCA_031386125.1 Chitinophagaceae bacterium | reverse complement strand
TGTCGCAATCAATCTTGTATTTACCTTTTCAAAGTTCAGGGTATTACTTCCCCTCCTCGGAGGGGCGAAACATATTTTGGATAATAAAATTTCAAAGGGGTGGGTCATAATATGCGACTGAACCCTATTTTTCATTGGGTTTGCTACCCGGCTTTTTTGCTTTTAAAGAATAAACCATGGGTATCTTTCCTTCCATTCCTTTTATATGCCATTTACCGGTTTCAAACTCTATCACATTTCTAAAACAGGGATAAGGTGAATACATATGTTCATTAAACATTTCGATTGTCAATCCAGCACCAATCAATGCATTTAATACTTCGCTGATACTGTGATTCCAGCTATATTCCTTTCCTTTAATATCCGCATTTCTATCTGTATAAGTTCCCTCATTCTCTGTTACAATCACGGCCTGGTTATCATAAGCATATTCAATCCTGGTAAAATCATTATCAAACATCCATACCACCGGATGAAACTCTGCTAAATAAAAAATACCACCCGGTTTTAATTTTTCAAATATCATTTTTGCCCAGGGTTGCAGATCAGGCAACCAACCAATAGTACCATATGAAGTAAAAACAATATCAAATTGTTCTTTTACATATGCTGAAGTATCATACACATTACAACAAATAAATTTTGCGTTCAAGCCCAACTCATCGTTTAGCATTTGGGCCTCTTTAATAGCTTCATCCGACAAATCAATGCCAGTTACATCAGCACTCAATCTTGCCCAGTTCAAACTATCCATTCCAAAATGACATTGCAAGTGGAGCATTGTCTTCCCATTTACAACACCCAATTCATTTAGTTCGATGGGGGTCAATATAGTTGAACCCGCTTTAAATCCGGCGAGGTTGTAAAAAGAAGAGTCCTTGTGAACCGCGGTGCGCTGGTTCCAGAGGTGTTTGTTGGCGGTGAAGTAGTCGTTATAATTTTTATTCATTGACAAATATAAAAAAAGCGTCCCGATTGATTCGGAACGCTTACTGATATAAAAAAATTAGTTATTACCCTAACGCCACTCTCTTAAACTCCGTCACACTCACATCACCACTTTCTTTCAAATATTCAGCAACCGTTTTACCACCATCTTTTACAAAAGCCTGAGCAGTTAATGTTTGCTCTTTAAAGAAAGCTCCCATTTTTCCTTCGGCAATCTTTGCCAGCATTTCTTCCGGCTTACCAGCCATCTTAGGATCTTCTTTCATCACATCCATAATGATGGATTTCTCTCTTGCTACTACTTCAGCAGGTACACTGGCAGCATCAACGGCTACTGGGTTAAGCGCTGCAATTTGCATAGCTATATCTTTACCTACTTCTGCATTTGCTTTATTTAAACCAACCAACACTCCAATGCGGTAGGCACCATGAATATAAGAAGCAACATAAGGGGCAGTTACTCTTTCAAATTTAGTAATGGCAATTTTTTCTCCGATAGCAGCTAATTTATCATTTACCAGGTCTGCTACTTTAGCATCGCCGATAGATACATTATTCAATTCTTCGGTTGATTGTATGTTATTTGCAAGCGCTGCGTCTGCAATACTCTGAACGAACGCAACGAAGTCGGTGTTTAAGGCAACGAAATCAGTTTCGCAGCTTACACATACCACGATACCTGTTGTATGATCGGCAGATGTTTGTGCTATTACTACACCTTCTTTTGCTTCGCGGTCATTTCTTTTAGCCGCTACTTTCTGGCCTTGCTTACGCAACCAATCGATGGCTGCTTCAAAATCACCATTTGCTTCCATTAACGCCTTACGGCAATCCATCATACCTGCACCAGTAGCCTGGCGAAGTTTGTTTATCTCTTGTGCACTTATAGTTGCTGTGCTCATAGTTTATAAGGTTTGCCTTAAATCCTCCGATAGGGGACCTAAGAAATTTTAAAATAATTTGAATAGTCTTTCCAACTCTCCGCCTTCCGGCGGACTGGGGGTTTATCTCCTTCCACCACCAGGGCCTCTGTTAGCACCACCCGGACCACCGGTAGTACGACGTCTTTGTCCACCAGGGCCACCAGCACCGCCGGGACCACCAGCTCCTCGACCACGGCCACCACGGCCACCTTCAGCCTGTGCTTCTGCTTCTAATCTTGCGGCTCTTTTATCTGCCTCATCGCTTACTGTATCTTCTACATCATCATCTTTGGCAGCTTGTCTTTCTGCAAGACCTTCTGCAATAGCAGCTATGATATAGTTAACAAGGATCGCAATAGATTTGGTAGCATCGTCATTTGCAGGAATGGCAAAGTCAACTTTATTGGGGTCACAGTTTGTATCTACTAATCCAAAAGTCTGGATACCTAATCTTTTTGCTTCAGCAAGTGCAATATGTTCATGCCCGATATCCACGATGAATAAAGCTGCAGGTACACGGCCCAACTGGGCAATACCACCTAATACTTTTTCCATCTTTTCTTTATCACGGCTAAGTG
>JANNCC010000297.1:0-8387 GCA_031386125.1 Chitinophagaceae bacterium | reverse complement strand
CAAAACAATACACATCTTCAATTTTATACACCGGGTATTTGGCCGCCACATCAGCAGGGCGGTAGCCGGTTGGTTTAAACCATAATAGAAATTTGTCTTTCCAGTTGCTGGTTCGCCAGGCATCTTTTACCAGCAGCCAGGTATGTAGAAAATTTATTTTAATCGGATTCCAGGTCCGCACAGGCCGGGTAATGCCATAGACAGGTGGCACATCCGCTTTTTCTTCCTGGAAAGTGCCAAACCATTTATCCCAGAAAATAAAAATCTGCCCGTAGTTCTTATCAATATACTCCCGGTTAATGGCATGGTGCACCCGGTGATGCGATGGGGTGACAATAATTTTCTCTAACCAACCCATGCGGTTGATATGCTGTGTGTGATACCAGAACTGCGCAAACAAATGCAGCGGCGCTACAGTGGCTACTACTATCTCCGGCACACCAAGCAATGCGGCTGGTAATAAAAAGATGGCAAATGTTTTTACAATAGAAGAAATGCTTTGCCGCAATGCACAGGCAAGGTTAAATTCTTCGCTGCTGTGGTGAACGATATGGCCGTTCCAGAAAAAATTGGTGACATGCTGCAGCCGGTGTACCCAGTAACCGGCAAAGTCCAATGCAATGAAAGCAATGATATAGGTGATGATTTGATTTGGCACCGTGGTAAAGGCCAGGCGGTCTAAGAAAAAAGGATAGGACAGTACGATAAAGTAAAGACCGATAACATCTTTGGTAACATTGGTAACGCCGCTGGTCAGGCTGCTTACCATGTCCATATTGCGGACGGTGTCTTTGCCTTTCCGCAATCCATACCATTTTTCAAAAAGAACCAGCAGGAGGAAGGCTGGCATGGCAATCAGCAGTATCTTTCCGTAAGTTTCCATATAGCAAACAATAGGTTACGAATTTACAAAACGATTGCATGAGAAAGTCTATTTTGTTTTACCTTCTTTTCCTGGCTTTTTGCACAACGGCAAAGGCACAAACAACCGGTGCTCAAAAGCTGGCTGCCTTTAAAAAGCAGCAGCAACTACTGCAACAATCGCCGTACAAGAATTTGCAATGGCGGCTGGCCGGTCCCGATAATAAAAGCGGTCGCAGCACCGATGTAGCAGGCATAACAGGGGATACCAATATTATTTATGCCGCATTTGCCACCGGCGGCTTGTGGAAAACCGAAGACGGCGGCGAAACCTGGAAATCGCTGTTTGATAAAGAAGCGACACAGTCTATCGGCAATATTGCTTTGGCCCCTTCCAATAATAATATTTTGTATGTGGGAACAGGCGAGGCCAATATTTTCCGGGCATCGTTGCCGGGTGTTGGAATGTACAAGTCGGTAAATGCAGGAAAAACTTTTCAGCACATTGGTTTGGAAAATACCGGAACGATTGCAAGGGTAGTAGTACATCCTAAAAACCCAAACAATGTATATGTGGCTGCCAGCGGCAACGAATGGACGTATAATAAAGACCGTGGCGTTTATCAAACAATGGACGGAGGAAAAACATGGAAAAAGATTTTATTTGAAAATGAAAAAAGTGGATGTATTGACCTGGTGATGGATCCGTCCGACCCCAATACTTTATATGCTTCTATGTGGAACCGTATCCGCCGCCGCTGGAGCGATCCGGTTCCGGAAGATGGCGATCATATTTATAAAACCACAGACGGTGGCAAGACCTGGAAAATTATTGATAAAGGGTTGCCCGATACAAAACTGACGGGAAGAATCGGTATTGCTATTTCCCATTCTAATCCAAATGTGTTGTATGCATTTGTGGATGATCACAATAAAAAAAGAGACCCGAAGCCGGGTGAAACAGATAGCTATGAACGACAGGTGCAGAAAGTAGTGATCGGCGGAGCTATTTACCGAAGTAATAACAAAGGAGAAACATGGGAGAAGATGAGTGAGATACATGATTTCTTTAAACCTTTTTCTGGCACTTATGGCTGGGTGTTTAGCCAGATAAGAGTGGATCCGAAAGATGAGAATGAAGTGTATGCCCTTGGTGTTTCTATGGGAAAATCAGAAGATGGCGGTAGGACGTGGAAACAATTCCGTCCTTCTGATACAAAAAGTGAAGGCATACATGGCGATAACCATGCTATGTGGTTCGATGAGGAAAATTCTGACCGGATTATTTTAGGAAACGATGGTGGCGTAAGCACCACAATGGACGGGGGTAAAATCTGGAATAATTTCTTTGACAAGATTCCGACAACACAATTTTACACGGTTACGTATGATATGCAGGAACCGTTCAATGTATTTGGTTCCATCCAGGATGAAGGCACTTTTAGCGGAAGCATAAATAATACGTTTGGTAAGCCACAGGATTCAAGTGTTCGCAGTTGGGACTATGCACCCGGTGGTGAGGGCACACAGATACAAGTTGATCCGAAAAATCACAATATTGTTTTCTCCAGTAGTTTTTACGGGCGGCTGATGAAAAGCGATATGAGTCAGCCGGACAGTATTCAAAATCATCGTATCAAAATGTTCTCCGTTGGTGCTATTGATTCTTTACGGGGTGAGTGGCTGGCCGGCACATTGATGTCGAAGTTTGATAATAAAATTATTTATCATGGCTTGCAGCATTTATATAAATCAGAAGATGCCGGCGACACCTGGAAGGTGATCAGTCCTGATCTTTCTTATAATGACAAATCGAAAATGGGAGTGTATCCTTATCTTATCTATCACCAGGCAATAACAGCCATTGCCGAAGGTCAACAACCGGGCTTATTATATGCAGGAACAGATGATGGTCGTATATGGGTTGGATTAGAAGATAGCAACAAGGAATTTTATTGGGGTCAAATAACAAAAGGGTTGCCTTTTAATAAACATGTTGCTAAAATTGTTGCATCAAAATTCAGAACATCCCGTGTTTATGTAGTGTTGAATGACAGGCGTCAGGATAATCATACTCCTTACATATACAAAAAGGATGATACAGGTCTTAAATGGGTTTCTATCACCGGTAATTTGCCAGCTTCACCTGTCAATGTTCTTGTTGAAGATGATGAAAATGAAAACATGCTTTATTGCGGAACGGATATGGGAGTTTATATGACCAAAGATGCTGGTAAAAACTGGATAG
Organism: Chitinophagaceae bacterium; assembly: GCA_031386125.1. Taxonomy (GTDB): domain Bacteria; phylum Bacteroidota; class Bacteroidia; order Chitinophagales; family Chitinophagaceae; genus JJ008. The sequence continues at coordinate 5,278 of JANNCC010000297.1, read as the reverse complement.
CAATAATTGGCAATATGCCTGCTGCTGTTTCGGTGAATGATATGTTTATTCATCCGGCAGAAAAAAAATTGGTGATAGGAACATATGGAAGAGGGGTGTATGTGCTGGATAATTTACAATTACTGAAATAATTCTTTCACCTGAAAGAGTTTGAGGAATTTTAAAATGAAAAAAATAATTATAAAAACGGCCCTGCAATTACTGTTTGTATTATTATTATCAGTTGTTGTACATGCCCAAAAAGCAGCATCATGGGAAATGAGAGGTTTTGTAAAACCATCCTTTAACCCCATTATGCAGGCGGATTCTTCTTACACTTTCTTTTGTCCTGTCAAAAAGAAAATGGTGCAATGGCAGAAGGCCGATGTGTTTAACCCGGCAGCTATTGTTCGCAAAGGCAAAGTGTATATTTTATTCCGGGCTGAAGACATACCCGGTACTGCCATAGGTATGCGGACATCAAGAATAGGTTTGGCAGTCAGTAACGATGGTATTCATTTTACAAAAATGAAAGATCCTGTATTGTATCCTGATAGCGGCGAATTTCTGCAATACGATTATCCCGGTGGCTGTGAAGATCCCCGCATAGTAGAAAAAAAAGACGGTACCTATGTATTGCTTTATACCAGCTGGAACCGTGATGTGGCAAGGCTTAGTGTGGCAACATCGCCGGATTTGGTTCACTGGAAAAAACATGGACCAGCATTTGCAAAAGCATATAAGGGTAAGTTTTTAAATACCTGGAGCAAGTCCGGATCGGTGGTGACAAAAATGGTAAACAAAAAGATTATTGCCGCAGCTGTGAATGGTAAATACTGGATGTACTGGGGCGAAAACCCGATGTACCTGGCGCATTCAGAAAACCTGGTTGACTGGACACCGGTAGTAAATGAACAACAGGAATTATTTGTTGCCATGAAGCCGAGAGAAAAGAAATTTGACAGTCATCTGACAGAACCCGGGCCACCTGCATTGATTACTGACAAGGGTATTTTATTATTGTATAATGGTAAGAATATTGAGAATGAAAATGCAGATCCTGCCATTCCGAAAGGAACATATTGTGGCGGTCAGGCCTTATTTGATTTGAAAGATCCATCAAAACTTATCAGCCGTTGCGACAATTATTTTATCAAACCGGATTTACCCCATGAAATAAAGGGGCAGTACAAAGCCGGGACTACATTTACAGAAGGATTGGTTTTCTTTAAAGGCAAATGGTTCTTGTATTATGGCACAGCAGATAGCATGGTAGGTGTGGCTGTGAAGGCGGATAAATAATTACTATGAAATAGGGATTTTAAAAAATGAAATTAACTAACTATAAAGATTCTAAAGCCCCCTTTAGGGGTTTTGGGGGTATTTTTAATTGCATTGATGCACACACTTGTGGCAACCCTGTTCGTTTGGTGAAAGAAGGCGGGCCTGTTTTGACGGGCAATAACATGAGTGAAAAGCGGCAGCATTTTCTGAAAGAATTTGACTGGATAAGAACCGGGCTGATGTTTGAACCAAGAGGACATGATATGATGAGTGGAAGCATTTTGTATCCGCCGCATGATGAAGCCAATGATGTAGCCGTTTTATTTATTGAAACCAGCGGCTGCCTGCCAATGTGCGGACATGGAACCATTGGTACCATTACCATTGCAATTGAAGAAGGGTTGATTAAGCCTAAAACAGATGGTATTGTGAAAATGGAAACACCGGCTGGGCTTGTTCATATAAATTACAAACAAGAGAATAATAAGGTAAAGAGTGTAAAACTGACAAACATCCCGGCATTTCTTCATTCAACAGAATTGTTATCTCTATGTTCTGAACTGGGTGAGTTGGTGATTGATGTTTCCTACGGCGGAAATTTTTATGCCATCGTGGATGTGCAGAAAAATTTTAAAGGACTGGAATATTACCCGGCAGATAAATTAATTGCTTGGGCAAGAGAATTAAGAAAGAACATTAATGCGAAATATGAATTTGTTCACCCGGAAGATGAAACGATAAAAGGATGTTCTCATATTTTATGGACTGGTGCTGTGCTCGACAAAACTTCCACTGCAAGAAATGCAGTGTTCTATGGAGATAAAGCGATTGACCGTTCACCTTGTGGCACTGGCACCTGTGCAAGAATGGCACAATGGTATGCAAAGGGGAAACTGAAGAAGGGGGATGAGTTTATTCATGAAAGTATTATCGGGAGTAAATTTATTGGGCGCATTGAGGAAGAGTTGACATTAGCAGGAAAACCGGCTATTCGTCCATCTGTAGAAGGCTGGGCAAAAATTTATGGATACAATACCATCTGGATTGATAAAGAAGACGATCCTTATGCATATGGGTTCCAAGTTATTTAGTGAGGTGAGTGGTCAATAGGGAGTGGTGAATAGGGGCCTGATTTTTACTAAAACAAAAAAGCTTGTGAGAGTTTTTATATTATATATCTCTGTTTGTATATTATTGTCAATTGCCGGGTGCAATGCAGATAAGAAAGCTGCTGCAAAACAGGCCGATGAAAAAGAACTACCGGAAAAATTTTTAGTTGTACTTGGTGTGGCGCAGGATGCAGGTTATCCACAGATTGGTTGTACTAAGGAATGTTGTACTGCTTATTGGGAAGGCAAAGAAGAAAAAAAATATACCACCTGCCTTACATTGGTTGACAGAAAAGCAAATCAATACTGGTTGTTTGAAGCAACGCCGGATATTGCGCATCAATTACACTCAGTTCAGCAATATCTTTTTACCAGGGAGGACTATTCACCAGATGGAATTTTTATCACCCATGCCCACATTGGTCATTACAGTGGGTTGATGCAGTTGGGACGGGAAGCAATGGGATCTAAAGCTGTTCCTGTTTGGGCAATGCCCCGGCTGGATTCATTCTTAAAAAATAACGGACCATGGAGCCAGTTGGTGTCGTTGAAAAATATTCAGTTGCAATCTTTGAAAGCTGACAGTGCTGTTTCATTGAATGCTTCATTAAAAGTAACACCGGTTAAAGTACCGCATCGGGATGAGTTTTCTGAAACAGTAGGGTTTGTTATTGAAAGTAACAAGAAGAAAATATTGTTTATCCCTGATATAGATAAATGGGAAAAATGGGAGAAGGATATTATCGCAGAAGTTGGAAAAGCGGATATGGCGTTGCTGGATGGAACCTTTTATAAAAATGGTGAACTGCCCGGCAGAAATATGAGTGAAGTGCCGCATCCGTTTGTAGAGGAAAGTCTTCAACGATTTTCAGGCTTATCTTCGGCGCAGAAATCACAAATTGTATTTATCCATTTCAACCATACCAATCCTTTGTTGAAAAAGGAATCGTCAGAAAAGAAAAAAGTAAAAGCAGATGGATTTGGTGTAGCAGAACAAGGGATGGTTATTGAAATGTAATTTTTTTATTTGAACTGGAGTAATGGAATCAAAGGAAACAACAAATCTAACAGCCCCTTCAGGGGGAACGGGGAAAGTAACTATCATTGGTGGCGGTATCATTGGATTAAGTTCCGCATTCTATTTACAAAAATCAGGTTGGGAAGTGACGGTGCTTGACAAAGGCGATTTTACTGATAATTGTTCTTATGGCAACTGTGGTTATATCTGTCCCAGCCATTTTATTCCATTGGCTACGCCGGGTATCGTAAAGCAAGGATTCAAATGGATGTGGAATTCCAAAAGCCCTTTTTATGTGCAACCAAGGTTAGATTGGAATTTAATCAACTGGGGATTGAAATTTGTGCGCAGCGCCACTAAGAATCATGTACAAACCGCTGCGGTGCCACTACGGGATATTGCTATCATCAGTAAACGGGAGTATGAATCATGGTTATCTATTCCCGGATTTGATTTTGCGTATGAAAGAAAGGGATTGTTGGAAATATTTCAAACAAAAGCCGGCGGTGAACATGCAAGGCATACGGTGGAGAAAGCCCATGAGTTAGGATTAAGCGACACTGAATTATTAAGTAAAGAACAATTGCAGGCATTAGAACCGCAGACAAGAATAAATGGCTTGGGGGCAATCCTTTTTAATTGCGATGCACATTGCTATCCCAATAAACTGATGCAGAATCTGCTTGTTTATCTGAAACAGCAAGGTGTAAAATTAATTTCTAATCAGGAAGTGATACAATTTGAAAGGGCAGGGGGACAGATAAAGAAAGTTATTACAGCTGATGCAGTGTATGAGCCGGATGAAGTAGTTATTGCCACCGGATCATGGGGTAGACAGACGGCTAAATTGCTGGCGGTAAAAATCCCCCTGATGCCGGGTCGGGGTTACTCGGTCACATTAGAAGACTCGCCATACAAAGTAAATTATCCTGCTGTGTTGATAGAAGGTCGTGCCGCCATCACCCCAATGGATGGAAATAAAATACGTTTTGGGGGAACTATGGAAATTACTTCACACAAAACACCGCCTCGTATGAACCGGGTGCAGGGAATATTAGATGCAGTCAAAAGATTTTATCCTGATTTTGACGTACCACTACCAGCCAAAGAAAAATTTTGGTATGGCTACCGCCCCTGTTCGGCAGATGGGTTGCCATACATCGGCCGGGTGAAAAAATACAGTAACCTGATGGTAGCAACTGGCCATTCTATGCTGGGATTAAGTCTTGGAGCCGGAACCGGTAAAATAGTAGATGAAATAATGAATAATAAGCCTACCAGCATGGATGTAAAACCATTTTTGTTGGAACGGTTTCGTTAAAATTTGTTGACTGGTTGATAGTATCGTATTCAACTTCTTATTTTTACATCTGCTTATGGACTGTACATCTACCCGGTTGCCTTATCGCCAGACAGGAGTTTTCTCCAAAATCGCATTGGACTATATTGACCAGGCAGCGGCGTTGAAACCATTCTTTGCCCATCCACCCACTTTACAGGGGATTCAAAAAGCAATTGATGCAAGAAAACAGTTTGCTACTAAACGGGACATACTTGTACAGGAATTAAAGAATCAGTATGAAGGAGTGGAGACCAGTGATAAAGTAAAAAGGAATATTGAGTTATTGCTTTCTGCCGATACTTTTACTGTTGCCACTGCCCATCAAAATAATATTTTTACCGGTCCATTGTATTTTATTTATAAAATTATCCATGCCATCAAACTGGCTGATCATTTAAAGACATCTCTGCCAGCATACAATTTTGTCCCTGTTTTTTATATCGGCTCAGAAGATGCTGATTTGGATGAACTGAATCATATTTACCTCGGAGGCGAAAAATTAACCTGGGCTACCAAGCAAACAGGCGCAGTCGGAAGAATGAAGGT
>JANNCC010000286.1:0-1751 GCA_031386125.1 Chitinophagaceae bacterium | reverse complement strand
AGCTGACAATACGAGTATCACCGCTCAGTCAGGTATTTCAAAAAATATCACAAAGCCAGGTGGAGTGTATATGGGGTCACCAGCTTTCGATGCAACCAAATACCGGAAAGCATATATACACTTCCGAAATCTTGATGCACTTGTGGACAGGGTTTCTTTACTTGAAAAACAGAATAAAGAAGGTTAAAAAATTATCCTGACAATTCTTATTGATTTTCTATTTAAGCCGTTGCTGGTATTTTCTTCCACCAACAACACAAACTAAAACGACCCGGCGTTAAAAATGTATCTTGTTTCCATGAAATCAACCGCTGCCGAACTGGAAAAAATAATCAGCCTTCATCTACTCAATCTTAAAGACATTACAGAAGATGAATACAGTTTCAAACCCTCCCCTGCCAAATGGAGTAAAAAAGAAATACTCGGTCACTTAATAGATTCTGCACACAGCAATATCCGGCGTTTTGTAGTGGCCCAGTATGAAGACAACCCCGCCATCCGGTATAACCAGGATAAATGGGTGGCCATTGCAGGTTATCAGCAATGGGACACTAATGAGATCATCAATCTCTGGTACCTGCTGAATAAACAGGTTTGTCATATTTTAAACAACACTCCGGAAGATATGTACCAACGTAACTGCCAATCGGAAGCCTTGCATACCATCAAATGGCTGGCGGCTGATTATGTAAAGCATCTGCGCCATCACCTGCATGTGGTGCTTAACCTTGAAGCGGCGACCTACCCTTAAAAATATCTTATGAGTATCACTACTGCCACATTACATGATGTTCCAGAATTAACAGCACTCATCAACAGTGCATATCGTGGCGATGCTTCCAAAAAAGGATGGACAACTGAAGCTGATCTGCTGGAAGGTGATCTGCGTATTGATATTCCAACATTAACAGCACTGATGGATAATCCCCTTGCAACCATCCTGAAATATACAACGGCAGAAAAAATCATCACTGGCACAGTTTATTTAGAAAAACAGGAAAGAGGTTTATACCTCGGCATGTTAACCGTGTCACCCCTGCAACAGGCAAGCGGTATTGGTGGGCAATTATTATCTAGCGCCGCAGCGTATGCAAAAGAAATGAACTGCCCTTGTATTTTCATGAGTGTAATATCTGTTCGGATGGAGTTGATTGCCTGGTATGAAAGACACGGCTATCAAAAAACAGGTAAAACAAAACCCTTCCCCGCCGATAACATTTTTGGCACTCCTACTCAAACACTGGAGTTTATTATCATGGAAAAGAGAATGCAGATAGAACAAGACAAATAAATAGATAAATTGAATTCTAATCAATCCTGATTATCCTGATAACAGTATCTCTTACTGCACCGATTTGCGTACTGTACTTAATGGTATAATCGCCTGGCAGCAGAAACTGTATAATTGGATCCCGTACAAGAGCCAATGCTCCATTGCTAATTTCCCATACCGGGTTTGTTGAAAGAGGGTTGATAGTTTTAAAGCTGATACCAACGGGAGTACCGGCACATTTTTCCTGGTAATAAGAGAAGGCCGATCTATTGGATGGTGGAGGAGCCTCAACTGTCAACAACTTACAAACAGAGTCAGCGCCACCCGGTCCTGTGACCTTAAGCTTTAATAAATAGGTGCCATTGAAGTTATAAACATGAGTGGGGTTAAATTGTGTGGATGTAGAACCATCTCCAAAGTTCCACACATAGCTTGTGGCATTACTTGATATATTGATAAAAGTTATTGTACAGGGAGT
>JANNCC010000247.1:0-2524 GCA_031386125.1 Chitinophagaceae bacterium | reverse complement strand
GGTAATGGGAAGTAAAGTAGAGTCGCTTACCATTCCGAAGAAAAGTATCATTGGTGGCAAAAGTGAGTATGCATATTTAATGGAGTGGGATGAGCTGTATGCACCGGCTGCATTGTATGAACTACTGAATGCAGGATTGATCATTAAAGTAGCGACCAACAAATTTGATATGACAGTAAGTGGGGGCAATAGAAAATTTGATTACGGCACTATTCTTATACCTGTAAAAATGCAAAGCCAGGGGAGTGAGACGGTGGCTGCGATGGTAAGTGCTTTGACAGAAAAATATAGATTAAAAGTATATGCAGTTTCATCGGGCAATGTAAACAGTGGAAGTGATCTTGGTAGCAACAAGTTTGTTGTCGTCTCACAACCTAATATTGCTATGATAGCCGGGGTTGGTGCAAACCCCACTGATGCCGGGGAAGTGTGGCATTTATTAGACCAGCGGATGAACATACCGGCTACTCATTTAGAGCAGGGGGCCTTCAACCGGGTTGAATTAAATAAATACAACACACTGATAATGGTGGGCGGAAATTATACCGAACTCAACAAAGAAAAATTAAAAGCATGGGTGCAAAGCGGTGGCACATTGATACTGACAGAAGAAGCGGTAAGCTGGGCAGCACAGAATGGAATCAGCGAGGTAAAATTCAAAAAAACAAAAGCACCAGTGGACAGCACACAAAAACTTTCTTACACCGAACGGGAACAAATTGACGGAGCACAACAAATACAAGGTGCCATCTTTGGTGCCGATGCAGACCTTACTCATCCGCTGGCTTATGGCTATAACCAGAAGACGGTAAGCTTATTTAAAGCCAATAGGGTATTTATGGAGAAAGCCAAAAATCCTTATGCCACGCCTTTTTATTACGATGGCAAACCATTGCAAAGTGGCTGGGTGAGCAAGGAAAATTTTGATGCGATTAAGAACTCTGCTGCTGTTATTGTAAATACGGTTGGCAATGGCCGGGTAATAAATATCGCTGACAATCCGAACTTCCGGGCTTTTTGGTTGGGCGGCAGCAAGTTATTTATGAATGCGATCTTCTTTGGAAGAATCATTGATGCGGCAAGTGGAAGAATGGAGTAAATAATTATTCACATTTACATAGAGTTGCTAAGTAAGTTAGTTTTTATTTGTTGAAATATCTTACCTTGCCTGTCTTAAATTAATTACGTCATCTTAAAAATTGAGCACTATGATTAAAATGCAAGTTATCGGCAACCTCGGCAAAGACTGTGTGGTAAACGCAGTAAACGGAAAAAATGTTATCAACTTCACCGTAGCACACACCGAAAAGTACAAAGACAGCCAGGGAGTACAACAAGAAAAAACAACCTGGGTAGATTGTGCCTATTGGACTGACCGCACGGCTATTGCACCTTACTTAATGAAAGGGCAATTGGTATTTGCTGAAGGACAGCCAGAAGCCAGGTCATTTCAGCGTAATGATGGAACCCCCGGTTCTTCATTGTCGCTAAGGGTTAGAGACATCCAATTGCTGGGTGGCCGCAAAGACAGCACTCCGGGTTCTTATCAGCAACCAGCCAATGCTTCATCTGCTATGTCAGGAAGCAGCAGCAATGTTCATGCACCCAATGAGATTACTGAACCGGTGGATGATTTACCGTTTTAAGGTCGCAACTAAAAACTAACACATAGCCTTTCCAGACGGAGAGGCTTTTTTATTGGTTAAATAAGTAACTTGAAATCATGATGCGATGGGTTGTATTTACATTTTTATTTTTGCCTTCTTTAGTACAGGCACAAAGAATGGTACGTAATCTGCAAACAGATGTGCTGGTAATCGGTGGCGGTGTGGGAGGTACGGCTGCTGCTATTCAAAGTGCAAGAATGGGGGTAAAAACGATATTAGTAGAACCAACAACCATGCTTGGAGGTATGCTGACGGCTGCGAGTGTAAGTTGTACCGATGGAAATGACCAATTGCCAAGCGGCATGTGGGAGGAGTTTCGCCAGGCATTATATCAACACTATGGAAGAAAAAAATTAAACACCGGTTGGGTAAGCAATACCAATTTTGAACCGCATGTTGGCGACAGCATTTTTAAAGCATGGACAAAAAACGAAAAAAACCTGAAAGTTCATTTTGGGTTTGAATTTGAAACTGTTTTAAAGGAAGGCAATAAAGTGATTGGAGCCACATTCCGAAACAGTAATAATACCGAATTACTTAAAGTAAAAGCAAGAGTAGTGATTGATGCCACCGAGTTGGGCGATGTGTTTGCTGCTGCCGGTGCTGCTTATGATGTTGGCATGGATGATCCGTTGGGGAGTAATGAAAAAGAAGCCAGGCAAAAAAATAATATCATCCAGGATTTAACATGGGCAGCAATATTAAAAGATTATGGCCCGGATGCGGATAAAACAATTGTAAAACCTGCCGGGTACGACCCCAAAAAATATTATTGTTCTAATACGAATGCACCCTGTAACGACAAACCGTATAATGGCGATAAACTAAAAATGCTGAACTATGGAAAACTGCCAAGA
>JANNCC010000174.1:0-11547 GCA_031386125.1 Chitinophagaceae bacterium | reverse complement strand
GACACGGCTATCAAAAAACAGGTAAAACAAAACCCTTCCCCGCCGATAACATTTTTGGCACTCCTACTCAACCACTGGAGTTTATTATCATGGAAAGAGAATGCAAATGAAACAGGGCAAATAAATAGATAAACTGAATTTAATCAATCCGGATTATTCTTATAACAGTATCCCTTACACCATTGATCTGTGTACTGTACCTAATGTTATAATCGCCTGGCAGCAGAAACTGTACAATTGGATCCCTGACAAGAGCCAATGCACCATTGCTAATTTCCCATACGGGGTTAGTTGAAAGAGGGTTGATAGTTTTAAAGCTGATACCTACGGGGGTACCGACACATTTTTCCTGGAAATAAGAGAAAGCTGATTTATTGGCAGGCGGAGGAGCCTCAACAGTCACCAATTTACAAACAGAATCAGCACCACCCGGCCCTGTGGCCTTAAGCTTTAACAAATAAGTACCATTGAAGTTATAAACATGAGTGGGGTTAAATTGTGTGGATGTAGAACCATCTCCAAAGTTCCACACATAGCTTGTGGCATTACTTGATATATTGATAAAAGTTATTGTACAGGGAGTTGCTGCTTCATACCCGGAAATACTGAATTTTGCAGCCGGCTTGTTAGAGGGAGTTCCGCCGTCATCCTTATTACAGGAAGATGCCATCGCAATGGTGCCAAAAAAAGCCAGGAGAAAAGTCCTCATAAATTATCATTTGTTTACACAACAAATATAATCAATCATTTTTCGAAATTCTTTATTGTGTCAATTACTTTCTAGCTGTAACATTGCAGCATGCTACAAGAAATAGCCCCTTATTTTGGATACTTTGCCTCCGTCTTGCTGGCCATTGGACTGCTTGTCAATAACGACTTAAAATTTAGATGGTTAAATACTGGTGGAAATGTTGCCTTTATTATTTACGGTGTAGTGCTGGGGGCTATCCCAATTATTCTTACCAACAGCCTCCTTTTAGCTATCAATCTTTTTTTTCTCTATAAAATTTATAATCGCAAAGAGCATTTTGAATTGCTTGAATTCAGTAATGGCGGTATTATGATAGACCGTTTTTTATCTTTTTACCAGGCAGACATTACTGCTCACTTCCCGGATTTTAGTAGAAGCCAATTAGAAGGCAATCTCAATTTTGTGGTACTAAGAGATTTGGTCATCGCCAATATCTTCAGTGCAAAAATTGGGGATGATGGCACAGCAGAAGTTCTCATCAATTATACCGTGGCCAAATACCGGGATTATAAAGTGGGTCGTTTCATTTTTGAAAAAGAAAAAGAATACCTCCGCAGCAAGGGAATAAAAACGATTTACTACACCAACGTTGCCAATAAACGGCATAGAAAATTTCTACTTATTATGGGTTTTACTATGCAGGAGTTAAATGGCACTCAATACTTAAGTAAGGTAATTGTCTAACCAGCCTCGGGGTTACTTTTTTTTCTTTTTCTGAGTTTTTGCCGTTGGAGTTCCACTTTTATATTATGCCGTATTACATCCCAATATTCCTTTCCATACTCAACAAGTATCTCAGCTCCCCGGGGAATATTCTTTTTTGATTCGATATACACTTTTAATCCATCTTCCACATACGCAGCATTATTGGTGATGCCCTTTATACGCTGCAACCCCCTGGCATCGTTGGCGTACCTGGCGAGGCTGCTTGCATGTCTGCTTGCATCAATTACATGATGACGTTTTACATAATAGATATAGCCATTATTGCCATCGTCATCATTCACTTCTTTCCAGGTAGTTATTTTCCCTTTATATTCTACTATCCTGCTACCTTTTGGAATTAACTCTTTTGCAAATAATCCTTTACCTGCACCGGGAAGATTAGATTCTTTTACCTCCACTTTGGATTTCAATAATGACATAGAGTTCAGGTATTTTATAGTAAGAAAGCCTTAAAGATAATGTGGGGATCCATTTATTAGTACAGCAGAGAATAAAAGTTTTTATTTATTATAGCCGGACGGATTGGGCCAAAGAATTTTATAATATGCTTATCGGAAATCCGATACTATTTCTCCAGCATACCATCGTCTCTCCATTTCTTAAACACCATAATAACACTGTCACTGAGTTTAGCTGTCTTCTTAAATGACATAAACCCTCTTTCTCCCGGGTTCATTTCAATACGGCGGATAATTTCGTCAATATCTGTTTTCACATTAGCAAAATTATCATAAGGCTTCTTGTTACCGCCTTTAGCAGGGACATGGCAAGGTGCACAACTACTCATTATCACCGTTGATACATTAGTCGAATAGGTTGACCTGGGAACTTCTGTCGCAGCAGTTTTTTTGGCAGAATTACAATTAGAAAAAATAATGGCGATTATAGCTATCCCTGTTAGTACAAAATATTTCTTCATATTGGTTAAATTTGAAAATTGAAAATAGTAAAAAAAAATAGTAAATGAAATACTTGTTTTTCAAAACGCATTTAGCAAACTAAACGTTGCTTTAATAACTTTACTCCTATTCCATGCTGGCTGCTACCGTTAAAACATACCGTAATGCTTATTCGGGTTTGTCAAAACAGACCTGGCTGTTGTCGTTGATAATGCTTATCAATCGCAGCGGTACCATGGTAGTGCCGTTTATGACCCTTTACCTCACCAGTGATGAAATGGGGTACTCCGTTGGTGAAGCCGGTATTGTTTTTGGCATGTTTGGTGCCGGTGCTTTTTGCGGAGCCTGGCTCGGCGGACAACTTACTGATAAGATTGGGTTTTATCCTGTTCAGTTATTTACACTAACTGTTGGTGGCGTTTTATTTATGGTGCTTGGGCAAATGGAAACCTATCCCCTTATTTGCACCTTCACCTTCCTGCTTAGCTTTGTTAACGAAGCATTTCGGCCAGCCAATTCCACTGCTATTGCTTTTTATAGTAAAGAAGAAAACCGTACCCGTTCTTATGCGCTAAACAGGCTGGCAATAAACCTTGGCTGGGCAGTTGGTAGTGGTCTTGGTGGTTTTCTGGCAGACATAAATTATGAATTATTATTTTGGGTGGATGGCTTCACCAATATCGGCGCAGCAATATTGTTATGGCTGGTATTGAAACCTGTGAAGTATAAACCTCCCAAAAAAACAACCATTGATGATCCGTTAATACAATCAGCTTATAAAGACAAAACATATATCTCGTTTGCTTTCATCACTATGTTGTTTGCCTGTTGCTTTTTTCAGATGTTCAACAATCTGCCGGTTTATTTTGAAAAGGAACTGAAGTTTTCAAAACCTTTCATTGGTATAATAATGGCCGCCAACGGCATCATCATTGCCTTAGTAGAAATGGTACTGATATATAAACTTGAAGGCAAACGAAAGAATATTCTTTACATATCCCTTGGTGTTTTTATGGTTGGTTTATCTTTTTTGCTATTGAATGTTCCCGGAGCATCGGTGGCTATTGCTGTCAGCATGATAGTGCTTGTCACTTTTGGCGAAATTCTTTCAATGCCGTTTATGAACAGCTACTGGATAGCAAGGACACAGCCATCCAACCGGGGACAATATGCTGCTTTATATACAATGGCATGGTCAGCCGCACAAACTCTGGGGCCAATGGGTGGTGCTCAATTAGCAGAACATGCCGGATTTAATGTATTGTGGTGGACAGTGGGCATCTTATCTATTATTGCCTCACTCTCCTTCTGGAGACTGCTCAGGAATAGTTGATTTCTTATAAGTCTATTAACGAAAAAATAATGGTAAAGCCGCCTTTTCGATAGAACTATCGTCACCCACTGGTAACAAATCGGACACCTCAAAAGCTTACTTTTGCCCAAACATTTTCCATGCAGCGACTATTGGCGGTTTTATTAATTATAGCAATTGGCTTTTCTGCCCAGGCACAGCAGGGAATTCCCCGGCCTAAATTGATTGTTGGCATTGTGGTGGACCAGATGCGTTGGGATTATCTGTATCGCTATTATGACAGGTATGCCGTTAATGGTGGTTTTAAAAGAATGTTGAACCAGGGGTTCTCATGTGAAAACACATTGATACCATACACTCCCACTTATACAGGCTGCGGACACAGTTCCATATATACCGGCTCAGTACCAGCTATTAACGGCATCACCGGAAATTTTTGGTGGGACAGAGAGCAAATGAGGTCAGTATATTGTACCGAAGACAAAACGGTGAATACTGTAGGCAGCAGCTCCGCATTGGGAAAGCAAAGCCCAAGAAATATGCTGACGACTACCATTTGCGATGAACTAAGAATGGCGACAAATTATAAAAGCAAAGTGGTTGGTATATCTATCAAAGACCGTGGCGGCATTTTACCTGCAGGCCACAGTGCCAATGCAGCTTACTGGTATGACAATACAGTAGGCGACTGGATTACTTCTACATATTACATGAATGAATTGCCCAAGTGGGTGAACGATTTTAATAACCTGAAATTAGTTGACAAATATTATAAACAGGGCTGGAATTTATTATATCCTGCCACAACCTACATTAATAGCACTGCCGATGAAAAATCATACGAAACAAAAACATTAGGTAGCAACAAATTTCCATATGACAGTATGAAAAAATATGTTGGAAAAGATTATAGCAAAATCTCCACAACGCCGATGGGCAACAGCTTAACGGCAGAATTTGTAAAAGCATCAATAACAGCAGAACAACTTGGCGCAGATAATATTACCGACTTCCTCGCCGTAAGCTTTTCTTCACCTGACTACATAGGTCATTCATTCGGGCCCAACTCTATTGAAGCAGAAGATGGTTTTCTTCGCCTGGATAAAGAGCTGGGAAGTCTGCTCGATTTTTTGGACAGCAAAGTAGGCAAAGGCCAATACACCATTTTTCTTTCTGCCGATCATGGTGTGGCACATATACCCGAATACATGAAGGAAAATAAAATACCGGGTGGAAGAATATTTATGAACGACGTAACGAAACAACTGAATAAAGTATTGAATGAAAAATACAAAATCAGTAATGTTGTTGTGTACGATGATAACTACCAGATTGCTCTTAACCACCCTTCCATTGATTCAGCAAAACTAGATACAGAAGAAATAGCTTATTTTATTGTTAGATATCTGTCCAAAGACTCAGCTATTGCAAGAATTTTTCCGTTAGAGAGATTGAATGAAGTGCCGTTACCAGCTACCATCCGCACCATGATGAATAACGGGTACTACAAAAAAAGAAGTGGCGATATACAGTTTATACTTAAACCAAATTATATAGACTCCTGGAGCAATACAGGCACCACACACGGCTTATGGAATCCATATGATACCCACATTCCATTGCTATGGTATGGCTGGGGCATTAAGCAAGGAAAAACCAACCGGGAAACCTATATGACAGACATTGCACCGACAATCGCCGCTATGTTGCGTATCCAGGCACCAAATGGCAGTGTTGGTCATGTTATTACAGAACTGATTAAATAGTAAATAGAGTGAAAAGAATATTAGTGACGATTGTTATGTAATTTCCGATACTTATTAACCATGTTAACCACCTTTGTATGAAAAAAAATAAATGGCTTCTACTGATTTTTATTGCCGCCAGTGCTTTTGTGGCAAAGGCACAACGGGTTGATAGTGTCAAATTTTTTGCTGAAGAGGGAGTAATTAATATGACACTGACTACAGACATCCCACAGATGCAGAAAGAAAAAGGTGAGGATATGTTTCAGCAGGCTACTGTCAGTTTACGTTTTCCGGACAGTACAGTGATAGAAGAACATATAACTGTGGCGCCCCGTGGCCATTTCAGACGGGAATTCTGCAACATACCACCGATAATGGTGGACTTCAGTTCTGCTACATCCCCACGACTTTCTCCGTTGGGTAAATTAAAATTAGTAATTGGCTGTAGCACTAATGGCAATGACGAACAGCTGCTGTTGAAAGAATACCTTGCTTATAAAATCTACAACCTGTTGGAAAATAAAAGTTTCAGGGTAAGGCTCCTGAAGGTAAATTATATAGACACCCGGAACAGGGTAAAGCCATTTTCGCAATATGCTTTCCTGATTGAGGATGACAAAGATTTGGCCATAAGAAACAACTGCATTAAAAAAGCAAAAGCTCAGTACCCTTCAGAAAGCACAAATAAAGAACTGATGTTAAAGGTAGCTGTGTTTGAATATATGATAAGTAATGGCGACTGGTCGGTACCAAATAACCATAATATACGGTTGATCTATGATAATAAAACCGGAGTATACCCTCCTTACCCTGTGCCATATGATTTCGACCACTCGGGTTTTGTAAATGCCGGTTATGCTTTACCCAATGAGTTGCTGGGCACAGAGACGGTAAAAGAAAGAGTGTACAGGGGTTTTCCAAGAAGGATGGAAGAGTTGCAGGCCTGCTTTACTGTTTTCATCAGTAAAAAAGAAAATATCATTTCCCTTATCAACAACTTTGCATTGCTACAGGCAAGATCTAAGAAAGAGCTGGTGAGTTACCTGGAAGAATTTTATGACACAATTAATGATAAGCGACAGGTGCAAAACATCTTTATTGATAATGCAAGAAAAAACTAGGCCTCACTGCATTTTTTTATCACTGCAACCAGCAGGCTAAAATAAAACTCATACATTACATAAAAAATAAACCCAGTATGGAATTAAAAGAAAAATTTGAACAGGCCGCAGCCGACAGCAAAAACCTGCCTGAAAAACCAGGCAACGAAACCCTGCTACAGCTTTATTCGCTTTATAAACAAGGTAGCACTGGCGAGGTAAACATTGACCCTCCTACCAATCCTTTTGATTTTGTAGGCAAAGCTAAATACGAAGCATGGGCATCATTAAAAGGGAAATCAACAACTGATGCAATGACAGAATATGTGGAATTGATAAAGAAGTTGAAAGGAAACTAAATCGTTTTTGAAGATATTTCATTATACCAGTCACTGAACTGCTTTCCCACCTTTTCATAACTGTATTTTGAGCTTACAGAAACAATAGCATTGCTGTTGAATGATGTACGGTTCTTTATCATTTCAATCATCCTTTCGGCTAATGCCGCCGGATCATTGGGTTTTGCAAAGATTCCATTTATTCCTTCTGTTACAGTTTCATGGAAGACAGGGATATCACTCACCACTACTGGAATGCCACAAGCATTCGCTTCAATAATTACACATCCAAAAGTTTCATAGCTTGAATATAAGACCAGTGCTAGTGACTGACGGATAAACTCAGCCAGTTGTTGTTGAGGTATTTCACTATGAAAATGTATATCTTTTTCGATCTGCGATTCAGCTGCAATTTCTTTCAATCGCCTGTTGTCAGGGCCAAAAATATTCATCACAGCAGATGAATAAGTTCTCTTTACAATGGCAAAAGCTTCAATAATAGTTATTGGATTCTTTAATTCCTGTAAGCCGGATATATGGATAAACCGAAGGTCGTTTGACACATTGGCTGACGGGTAAAAAACAGATGTATCAACGACATTCGGAATTACAATTAATTGTTTTACAACAAACTGTTTTTGAATTGCACCGGCCAAATAACCTGATACTGCACTAAGGGCACTGGCACCTGCAATTACTTTTTTCCATACTACCTGAAGGTAAAAAGGTTGGTCGCTTATTTTTTCGTCCGCTTCGGGTAAAAAGCCTGACCAATGCTCAGAGATAACATACGGCACCATTTTCTTTTTCTTCAGCCACAGGGCTATCGTTCCTGCCTTCATCCCGACATGAACATGAGCCAGATCAGGCAGACCGGACTTTTGTATATAATCAACCACCGCCTGCTTGTAAAGCCTCCTGTATTTTAACTCAGACCAATATTTATCAAGTAGCGAAACCCTGAAAGATGGGGTATAATAGTAAATAATTTTTTCAGCCAGCCCATTCATTTTTGACTCTTCCACAAGTACATCTTTTGTGATAAGCCCCTTCGCATCCCGTACTATATGAATTACATGGATATCATCATAAAGACTTGCTGCCTCAGCATGACGTTTAATAAAATCACCATTAAAGGGCATCAACTTACCGGGATACCAGCTACAAAGCCAAAGTATTTTTTTGCGTGACATCAACTGCTAAAATAAACCAGCCTGCACTGCGAACAAAGCATAAATCAAATTAATTATACATTTGACTATGGCACTATTAAAAAGGCTCCGCAATTTAAAGGCTGAAGTAAACACAGGCTTTGGCAATAATAGCAACAGCACCGGTGGCCGCTTCATAAACCGGGATGGCAAACCGAATGTAGTAAAACGGGGCATTGGTCTGCTCAATCGCTATAGCTGGTATCATACCATGCTGGGCATGAAGCCGGGAAAATTTCTATTCCTGATTTTCGCTATTTATATCACAATCAATCTTTTCTTTGCCGGAGTCTACTACCTGATTGGCATTAACCACCTGGCTGGTGTAAATACTGGTTCTCCCTGGAAAAATTTTACTGAAGTATTTTTTTTCAGTGCACAAACATTTACTACAGTTGGTTATGGCCGCATCAGCCCAACCGGCTTCACGGCCAGTGCTGTTTCTACCTTTGAAGCCTTTCTTGGCTTGTTGAGTTTTGCCATTGCCACTGGTTTATTTTATGGACGATTCTCCCGGCCACAGATTTTTTTAAGATTTAGTCGTAATGCGGTGATAGCACCATTCAAAGATGGAACAGCCTTCATGTTTCGCCTGGCACCGTACAAAAACAATTCCCTTTCAGAAGTAGAGGTTAAACTTACTGCAGCCATTACCACAGAAGAAAACGGCAAGCTAACCGATAAGTTTTTTGATCTTCCATTGGAGTTTGCAAAAATTAATGGCCTTACTTTAAGCTGGACAATCGTTCATCCTATAAATGATAAAAGCCCTTTCTTCGGCCTTAGTAAAGACGATATTGCTAATACTGACATTGAAGTAATGGTATTTATTAAGGCCTTTGATGATGTATTTTCTAATAATGTAGTAACGAGAACATCCTATGTAAGTCCTGAAATTATTTGGGGAGCAAAGTTTAAAATGATGTATCACCCGTCTGACGATAAATCAAAAACAGTTCTCGATCTTGACAAACTCAATGATTTTGATTTGGCACTATTACCAGAGCCAGCCATTGCAGTGTCTGACAACTAATTTAATACTGGCACCAACCGTATAAATTCTTTTCTATTCAGATAGTAGAACATTACCAGATAGATAAGAGGAAGAAAGCTGAAAAATTTTAATACCAACAACCCGGTATATAGACCGGAGAGGTATAAACCAGCCAATACAACAAACCCAACCAGTAATTGTCTGTCTGAGATTGCACACACTACATTAAAACAATAAGCAGGTATTTCCTTATAAATAAGTTTTAGCGGAGTGGTGATATGATAACCGTCAGTTATAACGATTCTGGGATTGTTTTCCATAACCGGAATCACCACAGGCTTTGTATTCAGTAAGGGATAAATTTCCTTTCCATTAACAATAGCTCTTATCTTCAGAAAACTGAGGAGCACCTGATTTTTTCTAGCAATGACTATATGGTAAGGAGCAGAGATAGTTGAAAGTTTGACGTTTTAAATTGTGCACACTCCCGACTCTCACTTACTACCCCTTACTCATTTCAACGCCTTAATAATCTCAATAAAATCAGCCGCCACCAGTGCTGCACCACCTACTAATCCTCCATCCACATCCCGGCAACTGAATAATTCTTTGGCGTTATTAGCCTTTACACTGCCTCCGTAGAGAATCGGAATTTCATCAGCCACGGCTTCGCCGTATTGTGCTGCTATTACAGAACGTAAATATTGATGTATTTCTTGTGCCTGCTCTGTACTGGCTGTTTTACCCGTACCGATAGCCCAGATAGGTTCATAGGCAATCACAATATTTTTGATGGTGGCCGCAGGCAAGTGAAACAACGACTCCTTTAGTTGTACTGCCACAAAATCGTTCTGCGTCCCGGCTTCACGAATATTCAGCGGCTCGCCGCAACAGAAAATGGGGGTTATAAAGTTTTGAAAACAAAGAGTTACTTTATCCGCCAACATGGCATTTGTTTCAGCATTATACTCCCTTCTTTCGCTATGGCCGACAACGCAGTAATTAATATTCATTGAATGAAGCATCTCTACAGATACTTCGCCGGTATAAGCACCTGATTTTTCATGATGACAGTTTTGAGCTGCTGCATTATAGTTCCATTCTTCCTCCACTTCACTTCTTGTCATTAGTAAATAAGGATGTGGAACAGCAAAAATGGTCAACTGATGGTCGGCCAATTTTATATTTGCACCCAGAATCTCATCTAATAATTTTTCGCCCTGCTGAAACGTAAGGTTCATCTTCCAGTTAGCGGCTGCAATTTGTTTTCTCATAACTTATAAGTCATTTTATTTAATTCTTTTCCTGTATTTCAACTTTGAACTCATACCTGGGTTCAAAATTTTTCAAAGATATACTTCAAAATACTTTTTTCTTCCTCCGTTACAGTCTGCCCCTTCAGTTTTTTCCATCCTGCTATGTCCAGCAAAGCTTTTTCAAATTCATATCGCTTCACCCCTTCGCTACCCCAAGAAAAACCAGGAATGTATTTTGGCGTAAGCCCCGTACCAAACACATTGCAGCAAACACCAATCACTGTTCCGGTATTAATCGCTGTATTGACTGCCGTTCTTGAATAGTCACCAAGCATTACTCCACATTTCATTCCGGCATTCATTTCTCCTTTAGGTGCCCATATTTTTACATCACTGGCATTGTTCTTCAGGTTAGAGTTGGTAGTGCCTGCACCCATATTACACCATTCACCCACTATAGAATCTCCAAGATAACCATCATGTGCTTTATTACTATTCCCAAACAACACCGAATTTTTTATCTCTCCTCCCACTACACAGCGGGGGCCGAGTGTAGTAGCTCCATACACTTTCGTTCCCATTTTCAAACAAGCCCCTTCTGCCATCGCAAAAGGCCCACGGATGATGCAGCCTTCCATTATTTCTGCATTCTTTCCGATATACACAGGCCCGGTGCTGGCATTGATGATGCAGTGCTCCACCTTTGCCCCCTTTTCTAAAAATACCTGCGAAGATTTTATAACCTTATTTGTTTTCGGAATAGGTTGCGATTTTCTTTTGGCCGTTAGCAAAGAAAAATCCTGACGTATCGCCCAATCATTCAGTTGAAAAATATCCCATGGATATTGAATCGTTTTTACTTCTTCATTAATAGTAATGGCTTCGCCCACTTTTATCTTGTGTCTGTCAGTAATTTCATTTTTGGTAAATCGAAAAATTATTCCAGTGCCACTACTGGTAGTAATAAACTCACCGTTCTTCAACTTCCTGGTAACTCTTATCAATTTAGCTGTCGGCAACACATTGCCGTGTATCATGTAGCAAACACCATCTCCCACCGCCTCATCAATATTCACCGACCGTTGCAGGTCTTTGTAATCATCTTCTTTTTTGTCGAATGAAGGCATTCCCATCATCCTTTCCCATTTTTCCCGGATGGTGAGAATACCAATACGTATGTCCTGCATCTGCCTGGTGAGTGTAAAAGGATGC
>JANNCC010000168.1:0-1809 GCA_031386125.1 Chitinophagaceae bacterium | reverse complement strand
TTCGTTTATTTTTTTCATCGCAGTAACATCTTCACCGTCTAGTGCAGCTGCATAAATATTAACTTCTTCCTGAGCAGCCAGCCATTCATACAATTCAACGTAATAAACTTTTACCCTTGCAATACTCCCCATGGTTGATTGCACCACCTTAGAATTGTACATATCTGCTGAATCATTGCTGCAAATAATTTGCTCTATCCCAAACCAATCTGCAATGCGGATGATGGTGCCTAGGTTACCGGGGTCTTGTACATTATCCAATGCCAAGGTGATACGGTCTTTCACTATGATTGTTTCACTCACCCTATATTGTTGCACAATCGCCACTACTTTATTCGGCGTGGCAAGCTGTGATATTCTTTCTAATTCTATCTCCGTTATTTCTGTAACCACTGTTTTGCCTAGCAATTTTTGGTTATCATCTATCCAGTCTTTTACTGCATACACTTCTTTTACAGATGCAGCATCGGCTTCCAGCAACTCCTTTACCAGCTTTGGCCCTTCGGCAATAAACAACCCTTCCTGCTGTCGGAATTTTTTCTGGCCTAAAGTTTGGATATATTTGAGCTTCTGTTTAACAAGCATTGTTGTTCATTTAATAATATGTCACCCGGCCAGCCCCATTTGTATTCCACCCTCCGCAATTTTATTATTGCCGGTCTATGGCTGTTACTGGCTGCCTCCTGCAGCACTATTGTAAAAGGCTATCCGGCTAATAAACCGTTCGTTTACCAAACAAATATCAACATAACGGGTAATATAACAAGCGACACGGCTGCAGAGATTGCCTCCCGGCTAAAAGGGCAATTAGATGACAGTATAAAAACAAGGTCTGTATCAAAAGTGCTCTGGAGTGTAATGAAGAAACCTCCTGTTTATGATAATAGTAATGCGGAGAAGTCTGTTGTTTACATGAGGGCATTACTCAATTCAATGGGCTATTTTACTGATACCATTACGTATGATACTGCTGTGAATGTCAAAGGTGATCAATACCGCACCACGGTAACCTTTGATATAAAACCCGGCAAAGTAGTCAGGATTGATTCTTTCAACTATAATATCAAACAGCAGGAGTTGCAAAGCATTGCTATCGCCAATCAAAAAGATGCGTTTGTAAAAAAAGGAGATCCTTTTGCCAAAGCACCTATTTCGGCTGAGTTTGACAGGCTGGTTGATTTATACCGCAACAGTGGTTACCTGCGGTTTGGCCGTGAAGTGTTGATTGGCCTCTGGGATACATTGGACGTTTCTTTACTTCTCCCCACTTTTGACCCGATAGAACAATTTGAAATTTTACAAAAACTAAAAGAACGAAGGGAGAATCCAAGGGCCAACCTTGAAATAAGATTAAAGCCGGGTTTTGACAGTACTAAGCTGACAAAATATTATGTAGGTAACATCACTGCTTATCCTGACTTTGGTCCGGACACTGCCGGCCACAGTAAAACGGAAAAAATGGTGGATGGAATAAAAGTGATTTCGTATTCAAATATGTTTAAACCAAAAATTCTTCCGCAGAATATTTACTTCCACCGTGGCGATCTGTACAATCAAAAACAATATTCTAAAACCATCAACCGGTTTAATTCTCTTGGTACCTGGCGGTTGGTGAGTATTGAACCATTGGCCAGGAAGAACCAGGATACAGCTGACTTTACAATCAGGCTTACCCCGGCCAAAAAATATTCCTTCACTGCTAACCTGGAAGGAAGCCGTAACCAGAGTGCAGTTTCCGGCAATCTGTTCGGCATAGGTGTGAATGTGGGTTTACAAAACCGCAATTTTGGAAGGGCTGCTAATATTGCT
>JANNCC010000148.1:0-8751 GCA_031386125.1 Chitinophagaceae bacterium | reverse complement strand
AATCAATAAAACAAATTAGAAAAATATATTTTATAGAGATTTGTTCCAGATTTTTTCTACATATCCGATACAGCAGCTATTCCAGGAAGGGTTTTCCCTTCAAAATATTCGAGCATGGCACCGCCGCCCGTGGATACATAGCTTACTCTATCTGCAAAGCCGAATTGATTGACAGCTGCGACTGAATCACCACCTCCCACTAAAGAAAAAGATCCTTTCTGTGTTGCTTCTGCAATAGCGACAGCCACTGTTTTAGTGCCATGCTGAAATTTAGGCATTTCAAAAACACCCATCGGGCCGTTCCAGAGGATTGTTTTTGAATTTTTGATAACATTGGAAAACTGCTCGCAGGCCATGTTACCGATATCCAAACCCATCCAGCCATCAGGAATATTATTGCTTGGCGCAACAGAAGTTTGTGCATCCGCCGCAAATTTATCAGCAATTACTGAATCAGAAGGGAGATGTATACAAACACCTTTTTCTTCCGCCTTTTTTAAAATATTCAATGCAGTATCCAAACGATCTTCTTCACATAATGAATTTCCAATCTTCCCTCCACCTGCTTTCATAAATGTGTAAGCCATGCCGCCGCCGATAATAATATCAGTTGCTGTTTCCAACAGGTTTTCAATGATGAGTATTTTATCACTCACTTTGGCACCACCGATAATGGCAACAAATGGTTTCAGTGCCTTATGTAATACTGTTTCTGCACTGGCTACTTCGCCTTCCATCAAGAGGCCAAACATTCGTTTTTCAGCCGGAAAAAATTGTGCAATAACGGCTGTAGATGCATGAGCCCGGTGAGCAGTGCCAAAAGCGTCATTCACCCAAACATCACCCAACCTGGATAATTTTTCTGCAAATTTTATATCTCCCTTTTCTTCTTCCTTATAAAACCGGAGATTTTCCAATAACAAAACTTCGCCGGGACGCATCATATTTTGGGTGAAATGTGCCTGTTCTCCAATACAATCTTTAGCAAATAATACAGTTGCTCCTCCCAATAATTCACTAAGGTGTTTTATTAAATGTTTCAGCGAGTATTTATCAGTCGGGCCATCTTTCGGTCTTCCCAGGTGGCTCATTAAAATGACCACACCTCCATCATCCAATATTTTTTTAATAGTTGGAATAGCCGCCTTCATCCGGGTATCGTCAGTAATTTCAAACACATCATTCAACGGCACATTAAAGTCTACACGGATGAGTGCCTTTTGCCCTTTAAAATTATGTGCAGCGAATTTTGACATATTGGCTCTTTTTTAAAATATTATTGATGAAAGACCTTTTTGCTTTTGTGCCTCTTTGAACAGGACATGCCCAGCCACCGTTGCCATTACATCCTCTGTTACATCTTTACCGCCTTTCATATTGGTACAAATGCTTTCCAGTGTATATTTTGGTCCGAAAGGGATACCCCACCAACCTAAAAAAGCCGAGATAAAAACAAACGGCAATCCTTTCACAACAGCATTTTCCTGATTGCGAACCAGGTAAACACCAGAGGTACGTTTAAAAGTAATCACAATTATAGAAATGACAAATGGGTAATAGATAAATCTGCCCCCTTCTTTTACTTCCCGTTGTAAATCTTCTGCCGACAGACCGTCAATATTTTTAATCTTCATAAGGTTTGTAAAAATAATACCGCAGCAAATCTGTTGACTGATTCATTGCGGTACAAGAAACAAAGAAATAGTTATTTACTTATCAATTGGGCAAAATAATTTACTGTTCTTACCAACTGGCTTACATAACTCATTTCATTATCATACCAACTTACCGTTTTCACCAATTGCTTATCCCCCACAGTCATTACTTTCGTTTGTGTTGCATCAAACAAAGAACCAAAATGAATTCCAATAATATCGCTGCTAACAATTTCATCTTCTGTGTAACCAAAACTTTCGTTGGCAGCAGCCTTCATGTCGGCATTTATTTGCTCAGCCGTTACAGTTTTACCAAGAATAGATGTCAATTCAGTCAGCGAACCAGTGATGGTAGGCACCCTTTGTGCACTGCCATCCAGTTTTCCCTTTAATTCTGGTAATACCAAGCCTATAGCTTTTGCAGCACCAGTAGTATTAGGAACTATATTAGCAGCAGCAGCCCTTGCCCGGCGCAGATCACCTTTTGGATGCGGCGCATCTAAAGTATTCTGGTCGTTGGTGTAAGCATGAATGGTTGTCATAATACCTGTAATGATACCATACTTATCATTCAGCACTTTCGCCATAGGCGCCAGGCAATTGGTAGTACAAGATGCACAGGAAATAATAGTCTCGCTGCCATCCAATATGCTGTGGTTTACATTAAATACTACTGTTTTTAAATCGCCGGTAGCAGGTGCAGAGATAACAACTCTTTTCGCACCAGCAGTAATATGTGCAGCTGCTTTATCCTTATCCGTAAAGAAGCCGGTACTTTCAATTACTACATCTACATCATGGCTTCCCCAGGGAATTTGCGAAGGATCCTTTTGGGCATATATCCTAACTGTATCGCCATTCACCACTATTGAATCGTCTGTAGATTTCACATCTGCATCAAAACGGCCCTGAGCACTATCATATTTTAAAAGGTGAGCCAGCACTTTAGGGCTGGTCAAATCATTGATGGCGACTACATCAATCCCTTCCATTTTGTATATCTGGCGATAAACCAGGCGACCAATACGACCAAAACCATTGATGGCGACTTTAACTGTGCTCATTTTTCAACATTTTAATTAATAATGAGGTGCGAAGGTAATAAAACCCATTGTGTTTAACTGTATCAGATTTAGCTAAAAAGGCAGTGGTAGTAATGTGAGTCAAATGGGGAAATTAAAGGTCTGCTGTATCGGTCAGGAAAGAGAAAAACATTTGGCCAAAAACGGTTGCAAACCTATCTTTGCCGTCCCTTAAAAACGGCCCGTTCGTCTAAGGGTTAGGACACCACCCTTTCACGGTGGTGATACGAGTTCGAATCTCGTACGGGCTACAAAAGATACATTCAGTACCGCCCGGTACGACACGAAATCCCCGCAAAGTATTGACTGGCGGGGATTTTCATTTTCACTACTCCCCGGTTGAAATCGTTTTTCGTCACTTTTTGGTTCACCAGTTCTTCACACAAAAAATTAAAGACATGAATGCATCCATTGTTTTTTTGCAAATGAGTCAAAAAAAATCTAAGAAATGACAAGATTCCCATGTATATGCGGATATGTTTTAGACGTACAAGAGCAATGAAAGTAATGGGTAGTGGATGCCAGGGGCAATTCATTTATGGAAGACTATACTTACCATTTTACTCGGGGTAATGAAATAGTATTGGATTATCACATGCTGGAAATTTGCCCAGGCATAGCCAAAGCAAAACCATCCTGCGAAATACATCTGCTGGGCATTGGCGGAAAAGCCGACCACTAAGATTTGTTTTTAATGTAAAAGAAGGAACCGCTTTGAATGCTTCCATCGTTGATATGGGAAATCGTTTCCGGCTGTTGGTTAATACAGTGGAAGCGGTGAAACCGTCGCATGATTTACCAAAACTACCGGTAGCAAGGGCTTTATGGAAAACACATCCGGATATACAAACCGGTTGTGATACCTGGATACTGGCTGGTGGTGCACACCATACTTGCTATACGAAACCTGACAGCAGAGTGTCCCGAAGATTCTGCAGAAATGGCCAGTATTGAACTGGTACTTATAGATAAAGACACTAACGTCCGTAATATAAAAAATGAAGTTAAATGGAATGAAGTTGCCTATCAATTAAACAAATAAAACAACCTACATTTAAAAAATAAAATTGCCAACATGAAAGGACTTACATCAATTGATTACGTTGTTTTCCTCATATACTTTGTAGTAGTAGCCGGTTATGGTTATTGGATATACAGACGTAAGAAAAAAGCTACCATGGATACTCATGATTTTTTTCTGGCCGAAGGTTCATTAACCTGGTGGGCTATTGGCGCCTCACTGATTGCTTCCAATATAAGTGCCGAACAATTTATCGGGATGAGTGGTGAAGGCTTTTTTGTCGGCATCTCTGTAGCTGTCTATGAATGGATTGCCGCCGTTGCACTCATTATTATTGCTATTTGGTTTATACCTATCTATTTAAAAAATAAGATTTACACCATGCCGCAGTTTTTAAAAACACGGTATAATGAATCTGTTTCTTTAATAATGGCCATCTTCTGGTTGTTCCTATACATTTTTGTAAACTTTACTTCCATATTATATCTCGGTTCCGTAGCAATTAATGAATTGCTGGGTGGCGGCCATCTTCATATAGTTATGATTGTATTAATGGCAATGGCCTTGTTAATTACACTTGGTGGTATGAAAGTAATCGGCTATACAGACGTAATACAGGTAGCTGTATTGATTATTGGCGGGTTAGCTACTATCTATTTAGCGTTGCAAATTGTAGATGAAAGAGTAAATGGTGTCGCAAACGGAAGTGTTGTTGACGGGTTCAAAACATTATTAGGTCAGGCACCGGAGCATTTTCACATGATTCTACCGAAGCCATCCGTCACTTCAGCCACCATTGATATGCCGCAAAATTTAGATATTCAAAAGTATGTGGTATTGCCGGGCATTGCGATGTACTTTGCAGGTCAATGGATCGTAAACCTCAATTATTGGGGGTGCAATCAATACATTACACAACGGGCATTGGGTGCCAATCTGGAAACGGCCCGAAAAGGAATATTGTTTGCCGGTTTTATGAAATTGCTGATGCCGGTTATAGTAATGCTACCTGGCATAGCTGCGTATGTATTATATAAGAACAATCAGTTGCCAGGCTTTGAAGGCGGTAAGGATGGAGCTTATTCAGCCATCTTAGCTTTCTTACCTGCTGGCCTTAAGGGCTTGGCTATTGCAGCACTAACAGCAGCCATTGTTGCATCGTTAGCTGGTAAAGCCAATAGCATTTCCACCATCTTCACATTGGATATTTATAAAAAATACATTAACAAAAGTTCTGATGAAAAGAAAATGGTGTTAACAGGCAGAATGACTGTTTTTATTTCAATGATTATTGCAATGTTCTTTACATGGAGTGATACTTTGGGCATAGGCCAGGAAGGTGGATTCACTTTCATTCAGAAATATACCGGCTTTATCAGCCCGGGGGTGTTTGCCATGTTTATTCTTGGCATGTTCTGGAAACGAACCACAGGTACCGCCGCATTGGTTGGTTTACTTCTTGGTTTTGTACTGGCCATTTTCTTTAATAATTATGCGGTCAGCATATTTGGTAAAGAAACCTGGATGTACACAGCGTATGAATATCAGATAATGAAAGATGGTGTTGTCAAAACAATTGTTGAAATACCATTCCTTATTAACATGGGTTGGTCATTTGTGCTTACGGTACTTGCCATGGTTGCTGTGAGCATGGCCGGGCCAAAAGTAAATCCAAAAGCATTTGAAATAGATCGCAGTATGTTTAAGTTGAAGCCGTCAACAATTGGTTTAATTGTTGCAACACTGCTGATACTGACAATGATTTATGTACGGTTCTGGTAACAGAACAAATAAACATTAGTAATATATTAAGGCCGGAAAATTTCCGGCCTTTTTTTACTAAACAGGCAACTGCATCAGCTCTCTGTAATCTTTTATAGAACGGTGACATTGGTATAATGCAAAAAACCTCTTTCTGAAAAATTCAACTTCCTTTTTACTTAGTTCGTACTGTTTCCATTCTTCCGGCGAAGTGTGCCAGTGAAATAAATTGCTTATCAGTTCATAAACCTCGCTACAGTCTCTAACAGGCAGTCGGGAGAGTTTACTTAAAAATACTATTTTACTTTCACAGAACTTTGATTCATATATTTATTATTCAAAAGCTTATACTATATGGTTAGCTGGAGTTGCAAAAAGTTTGACGATCTATTACCGCATGAACTGTACGCCATCATGCAGTTACGAAATGAAGTATTTGTGGTAGAACAAAATTGTGTGTACCAGGATGCCGATAATAAAGACCAGCCCTGTTATCATTACATGGGCTGGCTGAATAACAATAAACTGGTTGCTTACACCCGGATAATGCCGCCCGGTGTGGCTTACATAGAACCATCCATTGGCCGGGTAGTTACTTCACCCTCTGCAAGAGGCGGTGGCATTGGCAGGATGTTGATGGAAAAATCTATTGAACAAATCATCAACCTATACGGGAATACTCTTATAAAAATCGGTGCACAATTCTATTTACTTAACTTTTACACTTCTCTTGGTTTTAAGCAAACCAGCAGCATTTATTTGGAAGACAATATTGAGCATGTTGAAATGATGCTGCAACGATGACATTGTGAGGCACATCGTAAAAATTTTAACTGCATTTCGTAGAAGCCCTAGGTAGAACAGCTTTTGTTGTTGCTGTAATCAAAAAAAATTGCCATTTCATTCTTTACCTGTTTTTTTCTTTCTCTACTTTAGTTCCGTAATCCAATAGTAGAGAAACCAGTAATCTGATACCAATGAGAACAAATGTACCCTATGTACGGCTTTCCGTACTTATCTGCCTGTTCGCTTTCTTTTCGCTGCGGGCAAGCTCACAATCAATCAGCACAGCCAACGGAAAATTAGAGCTTGGTTTGGGCATCGGCCCCATGTTTTTCCTTGGCGACCTTGGTGGATCTGCCGGAGCAGGTAAAACTTTTATCAAAGACCTTGATTTTCCCCTCACCAAACTTTGCAAAGGCCTTTATCTGAATTATTATCCGACTGAATTTATCGGCCTTCGTGTTGCCGGAAACATTGGCTACCTGGAAGGAAATGATGCTGAAGCGCCGGCCAAAGGAGGTGCAGAAGAGGATCGTAAGTACAGAAATCTGCATTTCAAATCAAAAGTAAGTGAAGCATATGCTGCGATAGAAATATACCCAACATATTTCCTGGAAAAGTATGATGGCCTGCAAGGAAAGTTAAGGCCTTACTTCTTGGCCGGTTTTGGTATCTATCATTTCGACCCGGAAACCAAAGATGTGGATGGCAGCTGGGTAAAAACAGCTCCGTTACATTTAGAAGGACAGGGCTTTCCGGAGTACCCCGATAGCAAACCATATAAATTAACACAAAAAAATGTGTTGGCAGGTTTTGGTTTCAAATACTACATCAAAGAAAATGCATACATCGGTTTTGAAGTTTTGCACCGCAAATTATTTACTGACTATGTGGATGATGTAAGCAATAACTATTACATTGACCCTATTTATTTTGACCAGCACCTGCCCGCCGCAGATGCGGTAAAAGCAAGACGGTTATACTATCGTGGTATTTATTCATTTCCTACTACCCGTCCCTACGAAGAATTTGCCGAAAGAGGAGATCCAAAAGAAAATGATGCCTATTTCTCCAGTATCCTTCGGTTTGGCTGGAGGATTGGCGGCGGCGATGCCCGCAACAAACAATTAAAATGTCCTGTTTTTTATTAATCCTTTTTTATAACCATACCCTAAAATCCTACCCACTATGCGACAAACAATTACAAACCAAAAATTAAAAATCATTTTAGCACTCGGTATTACCACTGGTATGCTGATTGCACAACCAGCCTTTGCTATTGGCAAGCCGTTTACAAAGTACAGCTTGCTTACTAGCGATCCGGAAGAAGAAAAGCCGGCGAAAAAAAATAAACTGAAGGTGAAAGCAAAAACATTTGCTTCTCTTAACAACAATGCCGTAAAAATTTATCCTGATGTACTAAAAAGAGAGATGCATGTAGTGGCAAAAGATAATAATGGCAGTGATGTTGACTTTTTTGTATTCGATGTTGACGGGTCACTTGTACATCATTATAAAATGAAACCAAAGGACCATAATAAGATATCAGGCCTGGCAAGGGGTACTTATGTGTTCCGTGTTTTTTCAGGCGATGAAGAAACTGCAGCCGGCAATTTTGATATATAGATAACTCTTTAAGTCTATTTAACGTCGTCCCGATAAGCGGCGGAGAGCTTAATAAAATCTGATACCCTGGTTGATAAAACCTGATCCGTTCTCTATTGGTACCCTACTATTAGTATAAATTTTATTAAACACTCTCTGCCCCGCTTTTGGGCTCCCGATAGTCCTGAACATTAAGTCGAAGGATCGGGATCATCAACACCGAGCTCTTTTAATTGTCATAACTAAGAACCCGTAACAGGCAGGAGAATTGCTAAAATCCGGTATCCGGGGTGAAAAACCGTTTAACCGACGCACCCTTCAAAAGATTTTTCAATGTCTTCCTGCCTTTACCTACGGGTTTTCTACCCCACACAATTCTCCCACCCCCTTTCTTGCGTATTAAGTCATTGTGCTTAATCAGTTTAAAAAAAAGCCGCCTTGCCTGTTTTGTTTTTACAAAAAGTGCCTATATTAGTTTTATAATTAAAACTGAGGGAGACCTGAACCCACAAACCAGGGGCGAATACCGAAAAGCCAAACGAGTAGGTAAAACCAAAATCAACCAAACTTATTATGGACAACTTAGGCTTTCACAAATCGAAACTTTATTCGCTGATTTTAGCAGGAGTAGCATTAATATCTTTATTACTACCATGGTTTACCGTGTCCGCTGGTGGCTTTGGCGGGGCTTCTAAAAACGGATTCGGAGGTTGGGGTCTTCTTGTATTAGTTGGTATTGGCCTTGTTGCTGCTTCTTGTTTTATGGGCGACAAGTCAAAAACATTTGACGACGTGGGCAAAAAACTGGCTCTCGGTGGTTTCGGTGCCATTGCTGGTGGTGCTG
>JANNCC010000059.1:0-5401 GCA_031386125.1 Chitinophagaceae bacterium | reverse complement strand
GGTGCAACAGATTGTTGAGGACAACAAAACCGTGTATGGCATCAATACCGGCTTTGGCATCCTGGCTAAAACACATATCAGTAAATAAGATGCTGCCACATTACAATATAAAAAACTTCAAAGCCATAGTGTAGGCGTTGCTGATCCCATACCGGTGGAAGTCGCCAAACTGATGCTGATAACAAAAGTGCATGCACTTGCACAGGGATATAGTGGCATACAACTGGCAACCTTAGAAAGAATTATCTGGCATATAGAAAATGATGTGATACCTGTAGTGCCTGAAAAGGGTAGTGTAGGGGCAAGCGGCGACCTGGCACCATTGGCACATTTATTTTTGCCGTTAATTGGGTTGGGAGAAGTTTTTTATAAAGGCACAAGGCACAAGGCACAGGAAACCCTCAATCAATTTAAGTTATCACCGATACAACTCGGCCCGAAAGAAGGGCTTGCATTAATCAACGGTACCCAATTTATCTTATCATTTGCTGTAAAAGCAGTGCAGCGGATGCACAATTGCCTGGAAGCTGCTGATATTATTGGTGCAATGACATTGGAATCACTCACTGGTACCAATGCACCTTTTGATGAACGACTGCATAACTTAAGACCCTTTGCCGGCAATAAATTAGTAGCACAACGTCTTCGGTTGTTATTAAAAGATTCCGCCATCATGCAAAGCCATGTGGATTGCGGCAGGGTACAAGACCCTTATTCCCTTCGCTGTATGCCGCAGGTGCATGGTGCCAGTAGAAATGCCTGGCTGCATTTGAAAGAATTAACGGAGATAGAATTAAATGCTGTTACCGACAATCCCATCATCTTCGATGCCCATGATACTATTAGTGGCGGTAACTTTCACGGTCAGCCGTTGGCCTTACCATTAGACTATTGTTGTTTTGCTGCGGCAGAAATAGGAAATATATCAGACCGCCGTTGTTATTTATTATTAGAAGGCAAATGGGGACTGCCTATGTTATTAATGAAAGATGTAGGACTTAACAGCGGCTTTATGATTCCACAATACACCACGGCAGCATTGGTAACAGAAAATAAAACCTTATGTTTTCCCGCCAGTGCAGACAGCATACCCACATCACTCGGACAGGAAGACCATGTGAGCATGGGCAGCATCAGCGGACGAAAACTAAACCGGGTATTAGACAATCTTGAATACATCATGGCCATCGAATTACTCTCCGCCTGCCAGGCCATCGAATTCAGACGGCCGCATAAAAGCAGCGGGATATTAGAATTTGCCCACGACTATGTCCGTGACTTTGTCGCCTTCGCTGAAGAAGATCGCATCTTTGCAGACGACATCAACAAAGTTGCCGGCATCATCAAAGATTTTTCTTTTGTGGAGAAAGTGAATGAATTTGCTGCCAGCAAAGGGATATTACTGAATGAGAATTTCGATGGATTTAAATAATTGCACGCCAAGGCGAAAAGACGCTATTTAATACAAAGGGAAACAGGATATATTCTTTGCCTTTTCTTTGCGGCTTTGCGAGAAAGAAATTTGAATTTTCTTTGGTAGAAACAGGCTGTATCATGGCGTCTTTGCGCATTTGCGAGAAAATTCTAAATCTTCATCATCGCCTCCAACGCCAACCTCATCATCGGCAGCAATGCCTTCTCTCTTTCATCCGCCGAAATCTGTTCATGGGTAGAAATAATATCTGACACCGTCAGTAAAGTAGCTGCTGATTTCTTCAACTGTTTTGCATTGGCAAACAAAGCAAAAGCCTCCATCTCTACCGCCAGGCAATTGTTTATAGAAGCAATCTCCGGGGTGGCGGGGGTAGAACGGTAAAACACATCACTCGAATGAATAGCAGCCTTTTTCACATTCATCCCCAGCTTTTCTGCCGTTTCATTAATGGTGGCATAAGCCTTTCCTTCATGGTACAGGTGATCGGCAGGAAAACCAAACGCATACTTCGCATAAGTTGATTCGCTGAAAGCTCTTTCCGTATTGATCAGGTCAAACAATTTTAAATCAGTACTATAAGCCCCGCAGGTGCCGATGCGGATAATGCAGTCAACATCATATTCATTAAACAATTCGTAAGAATAAATGCCGATAGAAGGAATGCCCATACCGCTGGCACCGATAGTAACGGGCTTGTCTTTATATGTTCCCGTAAAATAAAAAACATTACGGGTCTGGCTCACCAGCTTTACATCCTGCAAATAATTATCGGCAATATATTTGGCCCGTAGCGGATCGCCTGGCATCAACACCGTTTTCGCTATTTCTCCGGGTTTTGCACTTATGTGAAGACTCATTGATTGGGTTTAAGTTTCTGAGCGGTGAAGATATTTAAATTGAGAGATAATAACGACTTTTGTGGTCATTGCACGCCAAGGCGCAAAGACGCTATTGAATACAAAGGAAAACAGGATCTATTCTTTGCCTTTTCTTTGCGGCTTTGCGGGAGAATGTGTATTCCTTGCGGGTAACAAAAAATAAACTATGTCAACAGTAACCCAACGCCATTACGACGCCATCAAGTATAAAACCCCAACCGGCAACCAACTCTCCTGCAAAGGCTGGATACAGGAAGCCGCATTAAGAATGCTACTTAACAACCTCGACCCCGAAGTGGCCGAACGTCCCGATGACCTTATCGTGTATGGTGGCAGAGGCAAAGCCGCCAGAAACTTCGAAGCCCTCGATAATATTATCGCTGCATTAAAAATATTGGAGAATGATGAATCGTTGCTTATCCAATCCGGCAAACCGGTAGGCATTTTAAAAACACATAAAGATGCACCACGGGTACTCATCAGCAACTCACAACTCGTACCCAACTGGGCCAACTGGAAACACTTCGACGAACTAGAAAAAAAGGGCCTGATGATGTACGGACAGATGACCGCCGGCAGTTGGATATACATCGGCTCGCAAGGAATCGTACAAGGCACTTACGAAACTTATGGAGCTATTGCTGATAAGCATTTTAATGGCACATTAAAAGGCACACTAAATGTAACCGCCGGCCTCGGTGGCATGGGTGGCGCACAACCCCTCGCCATCACCATGAACGAAGGTGTAGCCCTTATCGCCGAAGTAGAAGAATGGCGCATTGACAAACGCATCGAAACAAAATACCTCGATGAAAAATATACCGACATCAACAAAGCCATTGATGCAGCCGTAAAATATAAAGCCGAAGGAAAAGCCGTCAGCATCGGCGTACTCTGCAATGCAGTGGAATTACTAGAACGCCTCATCAAAAGAGAGATCGTTCCTGATACATTGACAGACCAGACATCAGCACATGATCCGCTGTATGGTTACATTCCAAACACCCTCACCAATGAGCAGGCCAACATCATGCGGGAGAAAAACCCCACCGAATACATGGAACGGAGTTATGAAAGTATCTATCATCATGTATTATTAATGACGGAACTCCAGGAGATGGGTGCTATCGTTTTTGATTATGGCAACAACATCCGGGCAAGGGCAAGAGAACATGAAATGCGAATGTCTCCCGATTCTGGACTCCAGGCTACGGACTCTTTTGCCTTTCCCGGCTTTGTCCCCGCCTACATACGTCCATTATTCTGCGAAGGCAAAGGCCCGTTCCGTTGGGCAGCCCTCAGTGGCGACCCCAATGATATTGCCGTTACTGACGAACTCATCCTTAAAATGTTCCCGGACAACGGATCTCTGATCCGTTGGATGAAACTCGCCAAAGAAAAAATAGCCTTCCAGGGATTACCGGCCCGTATCTGTTGGTTAGGACAAGGAGAAAGAGAAAAAGCCGGTCTCGCCTTTAATGAACTGGTACGAACAGGAAAAGTAAAAGCTCCCATTGTAATTGGTCGGGATCATTTGGACACCGGTTCCGTAGCCAGCCCCAACCGGGAAACTGAATCCATGCTCGATGGTAGTGATGCCGTAGCCGACTGGCCTATTCTCAATGCACTTGTCAACACAGCAGGCGGTGCCAGTTGGGTAAGCCTCCACCATGGCGGTGGGGTAGGTATGGGCTATAGCATACATGCAGGAATGGTCATTGTTGCCGATGGCACGGATGATGCCGCAGCAAGATTGCGCCGTGTATTAAGAAATGACCCGGGCATGGGAGTGATACGACATGCAGATGCGGGGTATGAAATTGCGAAGGAAACGTTGAAGGAGGAGGGGTTGGATTTTAAGGAAAGGTTGAAATAGAAAGATATTGTGGTTACCATTTTTTGGTAATTAAAATAATTTACCTAATTTTGGTAAATGAAGTTCTTTTAAATCGTCTAATCTTGTAAAAACAAATGGATGATAGTAGAGTTTAATAATGGTTATCTGCAAAAAATATTTGAAGGCAAGCAGGTAACAGGAAAACCAAAGTACAGTCAGGATGTGATCCTGAAGTACAAGAAGACAGTTTTGATGCTTCAGAATACCGAGAGTATTATGGAGTTGAGAAGATTTAGAGGGCTGAACTTTGAAGCCCTGAAAGGGGATTATAAAGGTTATTATTCAGTGAGAGTTGATCTGCAGTACAGGTTGATTTTAAGTGTGGAAAAAGGTTCGCTGGTAATAACAGATGTACTGATAATCGAAGATTTGACAAATCATTATCGATAGTGACAATCAAACATAAATCATATTAAATAGTATGTCTAATTACAAAGTTGTTAATTCCCGTGGCAAGGAGATTTTTACTGATGTATCGCTGCATCCGGGGGAAATCTTGCAAATGGAGTTGGCCGCTAGGAATATCAAAAAAACTGAATTTGCAGAATTGCTTGGGATGAAGCCCGGGCATTTTAGTGAATTGTTACATGGGAAAAGACATGTAGGGGCAGCTACTGCACTTAAGCTGCAAAAATTTTTAGATATTTCTGCCGAATACTGGATGAGGGTTCAGGTGTATTACGACTTATTTGTAGAAAGAAACAAAGAGAGGGAAGCGACTTAAGTCAGATGAATTTTGAAATCGCATTACTTTTTAAACCCGTCGAATTCGACGGGTTTAAAACTTTATTCCCCCGGATTCGGCCACTTTACTTTTAATTAAGTCGAATTCGACCCAATTAGAAAATGAAACAATTAACAACCGGAACATTTACAAAAAAGTAAACGATATTGCCATTAGCCAGACGAAGTCGCTGCTGAATAGTACGGGGATGAAGAAGTTGAAGTAGATATGATGGAGGCGATGGTTTCTAAAGGAACTTGTCTGGAAAAAGGCTAGAGGATTTGTTTTCGACTATTAAATGGAAAAAATGAAAACTGGAACTTGTTTGCTTTGCGGAGAATTTACTGAGCTAGCAACTTCATCACATATTATTCCGAAGTTCATGTATAAAGGGATGCAAGACAAGAGGAATAAAATCAGTGTATCTATCCTGAAAAATAATATTAAGACTGAAACTGAGATTGATT
>JANNCC010000054.1:0-2155 GCA_031386125.1 Chitinophagaceae bacterium | reverse complement strand
GTAAAAAGTATTTACCTCGGTTTATTTCTTTACACTGTCGGGTTAGTATTATTTGCCTTTGCTACAGAAGGCTGGATGATGTTTGCTTTTCTTGTTCCTTATTGTTTGGGTGGTATTGCCGGACCATCCTTGCAGGCCACTCTTGCCAAACATGTGCCGCCCAATCAGCAGGGGGAATTACAAGGAGCATTAACCGGGTTGATGAGCCTTACTACCATCATCGGCCCATTGATGATGAACAATCTGTTTACGTTTTTCACCAGCAAAAAAGCACCGTTTCATTTTCCCGGTGTTTCGTTTTTGCTGGCCGCCTTATTCATGCTGAGCAGTCTTATTATAGCCTGGGTTTTCTTGAAAAGAGAGACTGTACCTGCTGCGCAAAAAACTATTTGACGGCTTTCTTCAATGCTTCTACTGATTTCTTCTCACTGCCAATAAATATTTTGTCGTTGATGATCGTAACCGGACGTTTCAAAAAAGTATCTTGTTCAAGTATATAATTGCGGTAATCTTTTTCTCCGAGTTCCTTATCTTTTAATCCCAATTCTTTATACATAATAGCCCTGCGACTGAACAATGCTTCATAGCTGCCAGCTAGCTTCTTCATTTCATCCAGTTGAGACGGAGTTATTTTCTCTGTCCGGATATCCTGCATGGAAAACCCTTTCTTGTCAATCTTCGTTTCTTTAATGATTGCCTGGCAAGTGGTGCATTTGGCGAGATGATACATTTTTTTCATGTGTTTATTATTGTTTTAATTAGCCACCTGTAATTTGCCGTATATATTCTGCCGGTTGGTAGGTTTTACTAATGGCTCATTTCATGTTGCTAAAACGTTGTAAAGAGGCTAATGATTCATTAAATTTTAAATTGCTTTACTTTGCATTCTTAATTTATATTATGGGCAAAGATGAAGTTTTCAGGGAAGAAATTGAACAGGCCAGCGACTTTAAATTCGGTGCTAATGTGGCTAAAGTTTTTGACGATATGGTGAACCGCTCTGTTCCTTACTATGGGGAAATGCAGCGGATGATGGCAGAACTGGCCGCTAAACATGCTGCTGAAGGCACTTTTGTATATGACCTTGGCTGTTCTACTGGCGCCACGATGATTGGTATGAATACTATGGTGGATCAGAACATCCGTTTTCTCGGCATTGATGACTCGCAGGAGATGCTTGATAAGTGCAAGTCGAAACTGATGGAACTTGGCTTTTCCCGTCCTTATGAATTGCAATGTGCGGATTTGGGGCAAGGAGTAAAAATTGAAAATGCTTCGGTGGTTGTTTTGTGTCTTACGCTTCAGTTTGTACGACCTATTTACCGGGAACAGGTATTAAAAAATATTTATGACGGTTTAAATTCCGGTGGTGTTTTAATACTCGTAGAAAAGATACTGGCAGAAGAAAGTAATTTCAACCGTGACTTTATTGAATATTATTATAATTATAAACGCCGCAACAATTATAGTGAAATGGAAATCTCGCAAAAAAGGGAGGCATTGGAAAATGTGCTGGTACCTTATAAACTAAGCGAAAATATTACATTGCTCCGTGACAAAGGTTTTGCTCATTGCGAAGTATTTTTTAAATGGTATAATTTCGCCGGCATCATCGCTGTTAAGAAATAAACTAAGAGAAGGAAAGAGATTATTCGACAAGCTCTGATGAGAGAAAGAGTTGTATCGTAAACCATCTTTTCTTGTTTGAGGAATTCTAATATTTTCATTTTAGTAAATACATTATGGTAGCAATCGGCAATTTCTTTTTTAAGTACCGCAACTGGATTTTCATTCTCTTTTACGGAGCATTGTTTATTCCTTCTTGGCCGTTGTTTTCTCAAAAGCAGTTTGGTAGTTGTTATTATATATGGCCAATCGGCATTGGTTTATTTATCACTTGCCTTGGGCAGTTGATTCGTGGGTTGACAATTGGCTTAGCTTACATTGTTCGTGGTGGTAAAGAAGGTAAACCTTATGCAGAAGGTTTAGTGACAGAAGGTATCTTTAACCATTGCCGCAATCCTTTGTATGTTGGAAATATTTTAATGCTGTTGGGTGTTGGCATTCTTGCCAACTCATTAGTGTATGTGGCTATCGTTATTCCCATTTTTTTATTCATTTATCAGGCTATTGTTTTGGCAGAAGAAAGTTTTCT
>JANNCC010000294.1:0-13770 GCA_031386125.1 Chitinophagaceae bacterium | reverse complement strand
TTTGTAGGTGATGTTGGCCGCCCCGACCTGGCACAAAAAGGTGAAGAGATTACCATGAATGACTTAGCCGGGATGATGTATGATAGCCTGCAGTCAAAAATTATTCCCCTTGCAGATGATGTGATTGTTTACCCGGCGCATGGCCCCGGCAGCAGTTGCGGAAAAAACCTGGGTCCTAACACTCACAGCACTATCGGTGAAGAAAAGCAAACTAATTATGCACTAAAAGCGGCCACTAAAGAAGATTTTATAAAAGAAGTGACGGATGGTATTGCTGCGCCGCCTTCTTACTTTCCCATTAATGCTAAAATAAATAAAGAAGGATATGAAAGCTTAGACAATGTACTGGTGCAGGGAATGAAGGCCTTGTCAGTGGACGAGTTTAAGCAACTAATAAAAGATGATATAATCGTTCTTGATACCCGCCATGCAGATGTATTTACACATGGTTTTATACCAGGTTCAATTTTTATTGGTTTAGAAGGCCGCTTTGCAGAATGGGCTGGCAGCCTGTTGCCGTTTGACGCACCGATGGTGCTGGTAACAAAACCCGGACAGGAAAAAGAAACCATCGTTCGCATGGCGAGAGTTGGGTTTGATAAAATAAAAGGTTGCCTCGATGGTGGGTACGAAGCATGGGTAACTGCCGGAGAAGATATTGATATGATAGTAGATGTGGAAGCTGATGAATTGATGATGGATATGCCTCATGATAAAAATTTAGTGGTGGTGGATGTTCGCCGTTCTACT
This sequence comes from Chitinophagaceae bacterium, assembly GCA_031386125.1. Classification (GTDB taxonomy): domain Bacteria; phylum Bacteroidota; class Bacteroidia; order Chitinophagales; family Chitinophagaceae; genus JJ008. The sequence goes on along the minus strand of JANNCC010000294.1, from coordinate 13,020 downwards.
GAATTTGCCGACGGGCATCTGAAAGATGCACTGAACCTGCCACTAAATGAAATGACAGACCCGGCACTGATGGCCAACCTGGAAGAAACACAAAATCTTTATGTACACTGTGCCGGTGGTTACCGCAGTGTCATTGCATCTTCCTTATTAAAAAGACAGGGCATTCACAACTTGCGAAACATAGTAGGTGGCTGGGGCAAAATAAAAGAACAGGAAAAAGCTGAGATAGTGAAAGAGACGAGTGTGTTAAACTAGTTTGGAGTTATGAGTTTGGAAAGTCATTCAAATGAATGACTCTCCCCTTTTATAAGATTTTTGTCAATTGTATTCATCTGTGTTAATCCGTGTAATCTGTGGCAAAAAATAGCTGCATTAGCAGCTATCCATAGTAATCAGCTAAATCGGTGGTCACATTTTCGATTGCACCCATGCTTCCAGCTCCGGAGAGCTTTCGGTGCTTATAATCGCCGCATATCTTGATTTACTTCCGTTGTGTACACCTACATGCCACAGCCGTTGCGAGTCCACAATAAAGTGTGAGCCTTTTTGCATTGGCACTCTTGCTTCGGATTCTTTGATAGGCAAATTATTTTCATCGCTGTCATACAGCAGCATGTAGCTGTCAGGGTTATCTGTCAGCTCAATCCACATTCTTACCACCCAGCCTTCGTCTTCGGGGTTCAGTCGGTTGTTATCATCCCGGTGAACGGAACGGATGGCCTGGTCGTGGGTCTGTGGTTCTAACCGTATAACTCTTACCCGGCCGAAATTGGCAGGAATGGATTTTATATACTCCATCAGTTTGGGGCATCCTTCAGCGTTGGGAGTAAAGATGGCATCCTTATCCGTCTTACCATTTTCCCAGAAGCCTTTACACTCATTAGTGCCATCACAAGATGCTAATGGGGCAAAGTTAGTATCGCCGCCACTTTTCCAGTCCATGTAGGTTAGGTTCTCCCACTCACTGACAGGAATATGGCTGATGTCTAATGTTTTGAGAATCACATACCCGTTGGCGCCCATGCTGGGCATACGGTAATGCGAGGTTTGTAAAGGAATTTTTACTGACCAGTGTTCGGAATGCGGCCAGAATATGGCGGGGGTTGGGGATGACATGTGTAATAAGTTTTTAAAAAGCCAAAATTAGAGAAAATATGTGGTGAAATAAGAACGGCTTGTTTTGTACCGTTGAAACACCTTCGCATTATGGGTGATTGGACTATAGGGAAATCTGCAATGTGATTATTATATTTGGAGTGTTAACCTCATTATCGAAATAGTCTTTTACTGATGTTAGAAAAAATGGAAAAGGCTTGGAGATGTGAGAAATTGTTTATAGGTTGGAAAAAAATAAAAGTTATGGCAGATCCTAAAAATGGAATTCTGATTAAGACAGAGTCTGAAGCTACTGCAAAAGTTAAAAAAGTCGAAGACCTGATACTAGCAAGTGATATTAGTGTAGAACCGAGGAATTCAGAGAGTTCAAAAAGTGTTAAACTTACCTTTACACTAGTTATTAAAGATGCTCAGGTAGTAGAAGCTTTTGATACAGAAAAAATGAAAGAGACAGAGGTTTTCTTAGAGTTTTTGAGTGGTCAATCTGTTTTTCTTGTTGATAGAACATCAAAGGTATTTCTGCAGGCAAGATCTAAATCTACTGTAGGACTGACTTTTGGAGTAACGGGTGGTGGTGGCAAAGTAGGAGGTCCGGGAGTTTCGCTATTGAATAAAAAAAAATCAAAGGTTAAGAATAAGAAATAACCTTCAATTCTTTTAATAATTCATCCCACCTCGAAACTCCAAGAAAGTTTTTGGGTCCTTTAGTTGTTACATATATAGCTCCTAATATTTGTTCGATTTCTGTAGGGTTATCCGATGGAAAGAATATCGAAAAGGATCCTGGTGATTGCGATTTATATTTATTATTATCGTCAATAAATATTCTTGATTGCGCCAAGTTCCCTGGATAATAGTTCGCAATTATTTGGTGCTCCAATATGAAATTATCCGACTCCGGATCAGGAGAAAAAAACAATTGAAAAAACTCTACTAACAAATTATTATAGTCAATAACCCCATACTGAACAGCTCCATCCTTGGTAACAGGGAGGCATTTTTCTCTTGCCCTTTGTAAAACGTCAGTTATATTAAGTTTTAAACATTCAGTTACACAAGCATTATCAGCAAGTAGTTTAAAGAAGTATACTACAAAATTCCCGATCTTTTCAGCTATTGATTTGTATTCCTGCAGATAAACTCCAGAAAAGGCGACATCTTTTCTATAATTCACCTCATTAATAACATCACTTTGTATGTCGGAATATTTAATCAGGTAATAATCTGTGATATTCCTGACTATTTGCCTCTCGTTTGAATAGGGGGTACTGGCTAAAAGAGTAAACAACTCTTTATAATTATATCCATAAAAAGATATGGTTGTTTGTGGTGAAACATAGATGTTAATCATTTCCGTCAATTCAAATCCTGTTTCAATCATGTTCACATAACAAGAGAGACAGGCCATCACCTGTACTTTTGGTCCCTGAATAGCTTTATCTCCTTTCGAAGCAACTGAAACAATGTCTTTCTCTAATCCCCTTTTTATAACTTTCGCTAATTCCTTTGCTGTAATAACTTTCAGGGTGTCTGTTAATAATTCCTTTTGTGTAGTAGTTAATTCCAGAAGTTTATTTTCTCCTCCGAAGACAGACGGGTTATCAAAAATAGGATGATTGCTATTTTCGTCCACCTCAAATGATAGGTGAGCCCGTAAGAAATTATATTTAAGTATGTTGTGAAAAATTGAATTGATACTTGCCTCTGTTTTCTTATCTTCAAATGCTTTCTTCAGATTATTCTTAATTCTCGATGCTAGAAAACCCAGCCCTGCCGCATGACCCCAAACAATAAAGAAGTGTTTGTGCTCCTCGTTCTCCTTAATACTTTTTTTAGCAACATATTGATCAAAAAAATCAACCAGGTGCGGATGACCTTCTGCATAAAAATCTTCTACCGGTTTTTCCTCAATCGTTTTTATCCTATACCGGCATAAACTTACTCTTGATTTTCTTATGCAGGCCTTTTTTGCAGCAACTTCATATTTGTATATTATAAATTTTATATCTTTATTGGGATTCTTAATGGATGTTATCGAATCTTCAAACTCTTTATAGGCAGCTTCCATTACTGGTCCGTTTTCCTCTTCATCTTTATCTACCATTGCAATGACAGACACCGTCCAGGTATATCGTTTATCTTTCTTCATAAAAAATATTTTTACGAGCAGAAAGATAATTTCTTTTGCTTGTTTTATTCTTTTTTTTCCCGGCTTATCTTTTTCGCAGCAAACACGGTTTCTTCCGCTTACAAAACTTGAAATTAAAAATGGCCTGCCGGGTATCAATGTTCGAAAAATAACAAAAGACAAATCAGGGTTTATGTGGTTTGCCACACAGGATGGCATTAGTCGTTTTGACGGAAAATCTTATATCAACCTCAACTCTTATAATGCAGACAGTAAAAGAAAGATCCTGGGCACTGATGTTTTTGATATAAAGCCAGATTTGACAGGCAATTATTTATGGGTATTATCAGCTTATGGCGGTCTCAACAAGATTGATTTAAAAACATGTACTGTATTCTCTGCCTATCAAATTAAACAAACTGTTAAGCCGGATACAACACTCTGGTATAAATGCCTGTCTGAAAATTCCAGCTACCTGATAATAGGAACGAATGAAGGCATCATAAGCCGCTTTAATAAGGCCTCTGGTAAAACTGAAACATCTTTTAGCCTCACTGACAAATTTAACTGCCCGGGGCAATTAGAAGATATTTTTATAGACTCTTATAACCGTATATGGTATTTTATATCCGGAATGGGCATCCTCATTACAGACTCCACCCTTACAAAAAAAATAACTATCATTCCTTCATCAAAAATCAATAAAACTCCCTTTTTTTTTACTGACTATGCTGTTTCTCAAAATAGGGTTTTTATTACAACAACTACGGGGCTTGGCATAATTGATATTGAAACAATGATGACCGTTGCCGAGAGAAACATAAATCCCGGCTATTTGTCTCACTGTAACAACAAGGAATTACATTGTATTTCAATATTAGACGGGGTTGCTGTTATTTCAGGTAAGAATGTGTTGCTCAAAATAAAATTGGCTACCGAAAAAATAGAAACCATTCAATTAGCCGGTAATTTTGAAGACCGTTCATGGATAACACTTACAAACTCGGTTTATGCAGATAGCCAAAGCATATGGCTGGGCTCCCAATACGGGGTCGGTTGGATAAGAAATATCAATTCTCCTTTTGTTGCTTATTACAATTCGATGGATGGCAGTAACACTAAAATCAATCATGCGATTACAATCTGTGCAGCTTCCGATTCAAGCATAATAATTTGCGGGGATGATGGCTTATATAACTTAAACCCCAATACCTCGCTGATAAAAAAATTCAGTATAGATGATTTTTACTACTCTGTGTTTAGGGCAGCAAAAGGTTTTTTTATTGCCTCAGGAGTATCAAAAGGTATGCAGCTATTTAACAACCAGTTTAAGCCAACACCTATAACGTCTGTCTTTCCGGAGCTAGAACATATTAAGAATGATTTAATAATGTGCTCTGCCAGCCTTGGCGATTCGATTGTTTTTATGGCAAGCCAAAATAAAAATGGTCTCTACATATGGAATACTGTTACCAAAAAAATACAAATAATAAGTACCCGAACCGGCAAAGTCGCACTAAGAAACGATAACATAAACCGGCTTTTTCTTGATTCCCGCAATCAATTATGGGTTGTTTGTGAAAATACGATTGCATTATACGATTACCGTACAAACAGCATAACACATCTGCCCCTAATTGACCCTGCTACAAAGCAGCCCATGAGTATTAACATGGATATCTGCGAAACCAGCAATAACTATTGGATAGCCAGTTATGGAACCGGCATTGTTAAGCTATCAAGAGATTTTAAAATACAAAAAATTTATACTACGAATGATGGCATTAAAAACCTTGGGCTATATAAAATCTTCGCCATTTCCGATACACTTTTGCTTGCTTCATCAAATAATGGCTTAGCCAGTATCAACATAAATACGGGGAAGATAAAAAATTATTTCGCTGAAGATGGGCTTCAGTCAAACAGTTTTGAAGAAGCCAGTGGAGATAGGATAGCTAACACGATTTTTGCAGGAGGTATTAACGGTATTACCAAAATTGATATTTCGAAAATAGCCGCAGACCCCAATTTGCCCAAACTTACCTTTTCAACAATCTCCCTTATCTCACAAAAAAAAATAATTGACACGTTAAATATTGAGATTAAAAAATTAGTAATACCGCAGGATATATCACAGGTAAACATCAATTTTTCTGCAATTAATTATCTCGACCCTGAAAAATTAAAATATTCCTACAAGCTGATAGAAAATGATAAAGACTGGAATATTACAGACAAGAATTTTATTCAATTTTTTCGTCTTCGTCCCGGCACCTATCACCTTCAGGTGCAAGCCTTCAACGAAGACGGTGTTCCCAGCGAAATCAAAGAACTCACCCTCATCTTCCTGCCCAAATGGTACCAAACCTGGTGGTTCAAAACATTGATTGCTTTAAGCATTATTGCCATCGGGTATTCCCTCTACCGTATGCGCATCAATCAATTGAAAAAAGAAGAGAAAATCCGTAACCAACTGGCCAGCGACCTGCATGATGATCTTGGCAGTACGTTGAATAGTGTGAAAGTGTACAGTAATCTCGCCATGATGGAAAAAGAAAACCCCAACCACCTGTTGAAAATAAAGGAAGGCACTCAGGATGCTATTGCCGGTGTAAGAGACCTTATCTGGGTACTGGATGATAAAAGAGATACGATACAGGATCTTTTTTCAAGAATCAGCCAGTTTGCCGCTCCGCTATGCGAAGCGAATCATATTGAGTTTATTCAAGAAATTGATGATAGCCTTTACCACCATGAGCTGGGCAAGGAAGAAAAAAGAAATATCTATATGATACTGAAAGAATCCGTTAACAACAGTATTAAATATGCCGCCTGCCAGACTATTGAACTAAAAGTAACCAGCGAAGGGAAAAAATTGCACTTCTCCATCCGGGATGATGGTAAAGGTTTTGATAAAGAGAAGACAAAAGAAGGAAATGGCCTGAAGAATATTGCCAACCGGGCAAAAGAGATAAGTTATAAAAGCAACATTACTTCATCCGCCGGAAATGGGACTGCTATTTTATTGCAAAAGACCTGATTATATTTTTACCAACCCGTTCTTAATGGCATAGATAGCCAGCCCGGTTCTTGTTTTAATATTCAGCTTTTCAAACAAAGCATCCCGGTAGCCATCAATGGTGCGGGGGCTCAGATGCATTTGCGAAGCAATTTCCTTGTACGTCATTTCAGAACAGGCCAATTTCAGAAAATCAACTTCCCGGTCAGACAGGTTCAATAATTTTTTGGTGCCGCTTTGTTCATCGTCCATATCTGTAATGGTTCGCATCAACCTGCCTGTCACCATTTCAGAATAGTAAAACCCTTTGTTTAATACCGATTCAATAGCAGTCCGCAGTTCACCGGGTTCAGAGTCTTTGAGAATATAACCCTTGGCTCCGCTTTTCAGCATCCTGATAATGGCTGTTTCATCGTCATACATACTCAATGCCAGTACTTTTATATCAGGGTGATTTTCTTTTAACCACAATGTGGTTTCATAACCATCCTTCTCCGGCATATTAATATCCATCAATACTAATTCCGGCTCAGCCCCGCCAGCTATTTTGTCTATCAATTCCTGGCCGTTATCTGCTTCCGCCACCACCGTATAGCCGAAATTTTCTACCAGGCTGGCCAATCCTTTTCGCAATAAAGTATGATCGTCTGCTAATGCTATTTGTTTCATTGGTTGTAATTAATAAGAGTTTGCCGGTGCTGGTTATAGTTCTTTTACCTGTTTAGCCAAATTACGTAAATCGCTGATTGCTTTTGCAATTAAATTTCCTGATTGCTCCAGCATTTCTGCGGACTTCCTCTTATCACCAAAGTCGAGATTGACAAGCTTAATACGGGCAAGACAAAGCACTTGGTTTACATTCTCGTATATCTCCTTTTCAAAATTTCGGATTAACTGACCCTGCATGTCAATCCGGGCAAGCAGTTCATCCCGTTGCTGTAAAAGTTCCACTTTATTCTTTTTCATAGACAAGGTTATTTTCTTCACAAAGCCGGAGCAGGTTTGCCATAGTACAATATTAAAAAATGGCCAACAATCCCTTACCGTGAAAAACACGGTACTTATTTACCGTCATTCTCCCCTTCTCCACCTTCTTTTCAAGTTTCATTTTTACAGCAACAATCCTACCCTGCGGAAAACAAGCTCCGATACTCTCTGATTATAACTACATCACTCGTTTTTAAAATTTACAGGTATGAAACTTAAACAACTACTACTGCTTTTTGTACTGCTGATTTCAAGCTGCTTATTCAGCTTCTCCCTTTTTGCCCAAACCACAGCCGGGATGCTCGCCCATTTTAAAATGGATGGCAGTATTACTAATCTTGGTTCGGCCACTGTTACAGGCACTGCCGTTGGCACAAGCTACACCACCAATAATGCAGGTGCCGCTAATAAAGCCATTCAGTTAGCCGGCAACCTCAACTCTTACATTGACTTTGTTGATAATGGCAACCTGGATTTTACAGGAACTAACAACTTCACCATCTCCTTTGCCTTTTTTTTTAATGGCACCAGCACTGGTGGTCTTATTGACAATTGCCTGAACTATGGCGGCTGGGGGGTGTGGCTTTGGTCAACGGTGAGTGGGGTCTGGAACATACAGTTCAATTACAAAAATAATTCTGTCGGCAGTGCGGCGGCTACTAATTTTACCATAAACAAATGGCATCATGTGGCTGCCGTTCGAAATAATGGTACTATATCTGTTTATATTGATGGTCTATTCAGGCTATCTGCCACCGAGGGAACCGTTGCTCCCACTTATCCTATTAATATGACTGCCGGTGCCATGACATATGGTAGCTTTACACCACCCAGGTACAATCCCTTCAACGGGAAACTAGATGAAATAAGAATATATAACCGGGCCCTCTCTGCTGCTGAAATGGCTGTTTTAACTTCATTTGCTTTACCCTTACAATTAGGGGACTTCACTGCTTCAAAAAAACCAACCGGCATACAACTGAACTGGGAAACCATCACTGAACAGAACACTTCGCATTTTGAAATAGAAAGAAGTACAGACGGAACAAATTTTATTTCCATTGGCAGGGTAAATTCTACCGGCAATTCTGCCATCAGGCAGTACTATTCCTTTACAGACGTTCAACCGTTGGCCGGTACAAACTTCTATCGCCTGAAACTGGCTGACAATGATGCAACATTTACCTATAGCCGTGTTATTGCTGTTAAAAACGAGATCGGTATCAAACTCCAGATATTTCCGAATCCTGTAAGCGATGTATTACAGGTACAATTACCATCTTATAAGAAAGAAACAGTAACGATTTCAATTACTGATGCAGTAGGGAAATCGGTTTATGTAAGATCAACGCAATTAAGCGAAGGCAATAATGCTTCCAGCATACCGGTACAGCATCTGCCAAAAGGAACGTACTACATTATCTTAACTAATAATGAGGAACGGCAATCAATAAAATTCATTAAACAATAAACCTTTTCCTGCTTATACCTGTGATGTAAAAAAGAGCTGGCCTTGTAAACCGGCTCTTTTATTTTCCCCAATAAAAAGTTAACGACCCCTTTTTTTCACCATTCGTCAGGAAATTGCAACCTCTCAGATAAATAAAAATAAATCATCTCTCCTGACTATTACTTTTGAACTACGAATAAGTTAGTAGTTGTGCCGCACACCAGACGAAAATGTAATAGCCGACATTTTTAGCGTCATAACCATTGTTAAAAGTATAGCCATGAAACTCAAAACCAATTTACCCCTCGGGGCAATGTTATTGCTTTGCCTGAACAGTAATGCTCAAACATCTGCATCAAAGCAGTTGCCCGCCAACCGAACAACAAAATCAGTAAAAATTGATGGCCTCATTAATGACGATGCCTGGAAAGATGCAGCGATCATGACTGATCTGGTTGAATTCCGCCCAACAATTGGTGCCAAAGAAAAACCGGAAACTAAAACTGTTGCTTACCTGATGTATGATGACCAGGGTGTTTACTTTGGCGGTTTTTGTTATGAACGTACCAAAGACAGTATTGCCACAGAACTTTCCGGTCGGGATGGCTTTGGCACCAACGATTATATCGGGCTTACTTTTGACACCTACTACGATAAGCAAAATGGGTTTGAATATTTTGTAACTCCCCTTGGCGAGCAATGGGATGCAAAGATGTCTCCGGGAAATAATAATAACGGTGGTGAAGACTTTAGCTGGAATGCTGTTTGGAAAAGCAATGCCGTTATTCATGATAATGGATGGAGTTTTGAAATGTTTATTCCCTACTCTGCTATCCGCTTTGGTAAGAATGATGTACAAAACTGGGGCATGAACATAACCCGTCGAAGAAGAAAAACACAACAACAATACACCTGGAATCCAATTGACCCGAATGTTAATGGTTTCCTGACACAAGAAGGTGTGTGGGCGGGTATTACCAACATCAAACCTCCACTTCGCTTACAGTTTTCTCCTTATTTTTCTGTGTATGCCAACCATTTTCCGTCGTCCCAACAACCAGATTCAAAAAATTGGACTAGCCAAATCAATGGTGGTATGGATGTAAAGTATGGTATCACTCCGGCATTTACATTGGATGCTACATTAATCCCCGATTTCGGACAAGTGCAGAGTGATAACCAGGTATTAAATCTTACTCCTTTTGAAGTACAGTTTAACGAAAACCGAAGTTTCTTTACAGAAGGAACAGAGTTATTTGGCAAAGGCAACCTGTTTTATTCCCGTCGCATTGGCACTACCACCCCTATTCACTACTGGGACGCTTACAATGAGCTCGGTACAAATGAAAATGTTTTAAAAAATCCATCGGAATCAAAACTCATTAATGCGTCAAAAATATCAGGCAGAACCCAAAAAGGGCTTGGCATTGGTATATTAAACGCCATTACAAAACCACAATATGCCACTATTGAAAACAGTGTGACAAAAGAGAGGCGGGAGATAGAAACCGACCCGCTGACCAACTACAATGTTTTTGTGCTGGATAAAACTATGAAGAATAATTCCAGTGTGTCGATGGTAAATACGAATGTCCTGCGCAGCGGGTCAGACTATGATGCCAATGTTACTGCAGCCCTGTTTAACTTAAACGATAAAAAAAATATGTGGAATGTTAGTGGCAAAGCTGCTGTCAGCAACTTGATAGGATATGAGGCTAACGGGGAAACAAAAACGGGGTATAGCCAGCAATTGTCGGTTGGTAAAACAAGTGGCCGCTTCAATTTTAATTTACGGCAGGAACTGACAGATACAAAATTCAACAGTAACGACCTTGGCTATTTCACTAATAACAATTACTTAGATCATGGTTTCTGGTTAGGATACAAATGGACGGAACCCAAAAAATTTTATAACCGTATTCAAATGAATATAAATGGGAGGTTCAGTAAACTATTCAGCGGCATTTTAACTATTAACCAGAAATACCAGCAATCCAACATCAATTTCAATTTCAACATACAGTCAAAAAGGCTCTGGTGGGTCGGAAGTTTTATGTCGTTTAGATTTCGGGAAAATGATTTTTATGAACCCCGGCAGCAAGGATGGTTTTTTCGCAGGGGTAGCAGCTTTACATTTGGCGGTTGGTTTGAAAGCAACGAGTCCAAGAAATATTCCTTTTCCACAGAGCTATTTACAAGAACTTTTCTGAATTTTTATAACGGGTTTAGTTACGAGTTAAGCTTGAGACAAAACTACCGTTTCAACAGTAAGTTGTCCATTTCTCACCGGCTGAGTTTTAATCCACGGTTTAATAATATAGGTTATACTTATTCCGCCAATTCAGATGACATTGTTTTTGCGAGAAGAAAAGTCAATTCCATTGAAAACATTCTTAGTGCTAAATACAATTTTACAAATAAGATGGGTATCACCTTCCGGAGCCGGCACTACCTGAGTACTGTTGACAATCAGGAATTCTTTACCCTGCGAAAAGATGGCAAACTCAATCCCAATTCAACATTTACCCAGAATACAAACCGGAATGTAAATTTTTTTAATGTCGACATGGTATATACCTGGCAGTTTGCTCCCGGCAGTTTTATCAATATAGTATGGAAGAATTCAATTCTAAATTTTGATGATAGGGTAGAAAAGAGTTATTTCAAAAATTTCAGCAATACAATTGAAACCGATCAGAACAATAATATTTCTATGAAAATTATTTACTTCCTCGATTACCTGCAACTTAAACGTAAGAAGAAGAAGTAAAATTTTATTTTTAAAAATAATAGTGAAAACGCCTTCTGATTTAGAAGGCGTTTTTTATTTAATAATAGCACCATGCTCTGGCTTCCATTCATGCTTCCACCTTCGATGCGTCCATAACCACATTTCCGGGTATTGCTTTATTACATCTTCCAGGTACAAAACAAATTTTTGAGTAAGTTCCTGCTCAGTTAAAGAGCCAGCTTTTTCAGTGGCTAGTGTAAATACTGCTTCGTAATAACCCCGCCTCGGTTTATGAACAAAGGCAAATACAACTGCCGTATCATTTGCCACAGCCCCTTTAGCAGGGCCTTTTACAAAAGGTGTTGGCCTTCCAAAAAAATTGATCCACCATGCATTACCCGGGTGGCCGGGATTTTGATCAGCTACTAATCCCAACACATACTGCGTATTATTATGCTCAACAAAATCCTCTTTCATATTAGTAGCCCGTAAAAAAATGGCTCCGTTGCGGGTACGTAATTTATAGAATAACCTCTCAATAATTTTATTGGTGAAAGGCATGTAAACCGCCAGCAACTTGAATACTGTTTTTTTTGCCAAAACTGTATTGCCCCACTCCCAGTTAAAATTATGCCCGACGTGAAATTGTACACTTTTACCTGTTGAGTGAAGAGTATTAACCACTTCCCAATTAGCACAAAATCTTTTTTCGAGAACCCTATTAGAAACAGAAAGCATTTTGATAGTTTCAATAAACATATCTATAAGGTTATGATAGAATTTTTTTGCGATAGCTTTTCTTTCTTTTTCAGTTTTTTCGGGAAAAGCAATTAGTAAATTTTTCATCACCACCTCCCGCCGGTATTTAAGCACATAAAATGCCAGGCCATAAAAACCATCTGAAAGAACATACAGCACTCTTAAGGGAAGCAGGGAAAAAAACCACAAAAAACTGTAAACAACATAATACATAGAGGGTAAAGGTAAAAATTACAAAACGATATTTTGAACAAGGTTGCTCTTACCAGGATAGTCAGTATTATAATGCAGGCCACGGCTTTCTTTGCGGAAGCTGGCGCCTTTTACTATCAGGTAACCAACCGTTATCATATTACGAAGTTCCAGCAATTGAGGTGATACGGAACTACTTTCATACAACTGTTCTGTTTCTTCCCACAACAGGTCGAGGCGGCGCATAGCTCTTTGTAAACGAACATCATTACGAACGATACCAACATAATCACTCATCACCAACTGTAATTCTTTTAAACTTTGGGTAATCAAAATCATTTCCCTTGGTTCTGTTGTTCCTTTTGCATTCCAGTCAGGTATATTTTCGTTAAAATAACCGCCTGCTATTTTTTCTTTGGCATCCACATAGCAACGGTGTGCAAATACCATCGCTTCCAGCAGTGAATTACTGGCCAAACGATTAGCCCCATGTAAACCAGTTGATCCACATTCGCCGCAGGCATATAAATTTTTTATAGAGCTTCTGCCCCATTCATCTGTTTTAATTCCTCCGCAACTATAATGAGCTGCTGGTGCCACGGGAATCATGTGTTGTGTAATATCAATGCCTATAGACA
>JANNCC010000013.1:0-16399 GCA_031386125.1 Chitinophagaceae bacterium | reverse complement strand
TTTGATATTGCCCGTTTTGAAACGTGCTGTCACTTATTGGTGACGCACAACTCAAAAATAGGCGAAAGTTTTTGGACCTTGGACTTTCGCTTTTTTCGCTACTTACTTACTTTTCAAGAGGTTAAGAAAATTAATTGCTTCATAAAAACTTTCGCAAATACAACAACGATTTTGCAGGTTTACCCTGGTTACCAAACCAATGAAACATTGATGGAAGCAACTATTCCTGCTCTTTTATTTCATTCCCCTTCTCCGGCCGCATCTGTGGAAATAACAACACATCCTGAATAGAAATACTATTTGTTAGCAACATACAAAGCCTGTCAATACCAATGCCGATACCTGAAGTAGGCGGCATGCCATATTCCAATGCCCGTAGAAAATCATAATCAATAAACATCGCTTCATCATCACCCCGTTCGCCCAATTTTACTTGTTCTTCAAAACGTTCTCTTTGATCTATTGGATCGTTGAGTTCACTGTAGGCATTGGCAATTTCTTTTCCATTAATAATTAATTCAAAACGTTCCACCAATCCTTGTTTGTCACGGTGCTTCTTTGTTAGCGGACTCATCTCCACCGGATAATCAATAATAAATGTTGGCTGCACATAATTTTTCTCGCATTTTTCGCCAAATAGCATATCAATCAGTTTGCCTTTGCCCATCGTATTGTCAACAGGTATGTGCAGTTGTTTGCAAACAGAACGAAGTTGCTCTTCATTCATCCGGCTTACATCGGTGCCGGTGTGTTCCTGTATGGCATCATAAATACTGATGCGTTTAAAAGGTGCTTTGAAAGAAATAGATTTGTCACCAACTGTTACATCGGAAACACCACAAACATCCATCGCTGCTTTTTCTAACAACTGCTCAGTAGTTTCCATCATCCAGAAATAATCTTTATACGCCGTATAAAATTCCAGGATGGTAAACTCAGGGTTATGGGTACGGTCCATACCTTCATTGCGGAAGTTGCGGCTGAATTCATACACCCAGTCAAACCCGCCAACGATAAGACGTTTTAAATAAAGCTCATTGGCAATGCGTAAGTACAAAGGAATATCCAACGCATTATGATGGGTGGAGAAAGGTCTTGCCAAAGCACCACCAGGAATACTTTGCAGCACCGGTGTATCTACTTCTAATGCACCATGATTGTTTAAAAACTCACGGATGGAATTAATGAGCTTTGTTCTCTTGATAAATGTTTCTTTTACCGAAGGATTAATAATAAGGTCGGCATACCGCTGACGATATTTAAATTCAGGATCGGTTACTGCATCAAATGTTTGTCCATCTGCTTCTTTTACGATTGGCAACGGACGAAGTGATTTGCTGAGGAGGGTCAGTTCTGTTACATGAACAGATGTTTCGCCGGTCTTGGTAATAAAACCATATCCTTTAATACCGATGATATCGCCGATGTCCAATAATTTTTTCCAGACTATATCATATAGTGCCTTGTCTTCACCGGGGCAAATATCATCCCGGCGGATGTAGAGTTGTATTTTTCCATGCCCATCCTGTATCACACAAAAATTAGCTTTGCCCATGTCCCGTACACTCATGATGCGGCCAGCGAGGCACAGATCAGTAAACTGTTCTTTATTTTCTGCTGTAAGATTTTCTTTTATAGCAACAGAGTTGTTGTTGACAGGAAACAAAGGAGCAGGGTAGGGCTCAATGCCCATAATAATCAGTTCTGCCAGTTTTTCACGGCGCAATAACTCCTGTTCGGAAAGATGTTGTGTGTTCATTAATAATGTATGTGATTTACGGGATCCGCCTTCCCTGTTATTTATTATTTACCTACAGGCGGGCAGGCAAAGGTACTGGTTACAGTTAAGCACACAAACAGAAAGCCCTGTCTCACCTCAGGCGGGACAGGGCTTTAAATAAATAAGATTACAAAGCAGTTTTATTTTTTTTCTTTTGGTGTGTTGCTAAATAAATAACCTACACGGATTCCAAATGCAATATTTTTTATTTTATTATCAGCAGCGCCGGGGAGAGCTAATTTTTCCTCGGGAATAAGATTTCTTGCACCCTGAATATAGTTGGCAGAAACAAATATACCATTGCCCATTCTGAATCCCATTACCAGATTACCACCATAATCAACACCCCTTAAATCATTTGCAACGGCATTTCCAAAGAGAACATCTGTTTCTACATTATCACCACCGGGTGCATGAGTAACATTCTTGGAAGGAAGATTAAAGCTAATGTAAGGGCCGCCTCCAAGGTAGAAAAATCCTTTGCCTGCGGTAAAATTATATACAACATTAGGAGCCAGTTCTGCGTAACGAAGTGCTGTATAAATTTTATTGAGGGTAGGTGTGGTAGGTATTGTAGCTGCTCCTTTTTGAATATAATGCAGGTCGGGCTGGAAAGAGAATTTTTTGCACAGTGGCACTTCAAGCTGTATTCCCGCCATAATACCGAGCCTGTATTCACCATCCCTGTCTGCTCCGCTGATAGTTCTGCTAAGGTTGGCTGCTGCTATTCCCCCGGAAACCCCCACTCTTGTTTTTTGAGACAGAGCCGTTATGCTAAGGCACAAGGTAAATACAGTCAAAATAAAAATCGTCTTTTTCATAAACAGTAGTTTTTTATTTACCTACTCGTATCGCTTTTCGGTGAAGGCGCCCTACTTTTTTTTGTCGGGATTTTCGGGAAATTCCCCCTTTTTTAAGAGAAAAAAAAATTAAACCTGCCGCAAACATAAGTAAACCTGTGGATTTATAAAACTGAGCCTTTTGAGGCCGGATTATGGGGTTTTTTGGGCTTCCGGAAAAAGGGAATAAAAAGCTCCTGTTCAGGCGGGTTGCCGGGGGTTCTATATACCTTAGACCAATCCCTTTCATCCGGTTTGTATTTTGATTTTTTGGCCGCAAGAGGGGTAAAAATGCCTTTTGCAGCGAACCAAAGACCCAATTGCCGGAAAAGCTTTAAGTTGCACACACCCATTCCCTTGAGTCATTTTAAAACTCAAAAAATTAAAACAATGAAAAAATTATTATCAATTCTTTGCCTGTCAGTGGCACTTAGCAGTTGTAATGTATTATCAAAAATACCGACGGGTATGGGCGGCATTACCGAAGGCGAAGCCGGCGAAGGCATTAAAGAAGCACTGGGGCAGGGATTAGTAAAAGCGGTGCTGCACTTAAACAGGGAAGATGGCTTTTTTAAAGATGCCCTGTATAAAGTGTTATTACCACCAGATGCTAAGAAAATCGAGAACACCCTCAGAGATTTGGGAATGAATAAAATGGTGGACAAAGCTATTCTTGCCATCAACCGGGCGGCGGAAGATGCGGCCGGATTTGCCAAACCCATTTTTGTAGATGCTATAAAAAGCATGACCATCAGCGATGCTATCGGGCTGGTAAAAAACGGAGACACCAGTGCTACTCACTTCTTCAGGGTAAAGACAACCGATAAATTGATTGCTGCCTTTATGCCCGTAATAAAATCTTCGTTGGATAAAGTGGAGGCCACCAGGTATTATGCTGACATTGTAAATACCTATAATAATTTCCCCACTACGTTTAAGAAAATAAATCCTGATCTGCCAAGTTTTGTTACCACCAAGGCTACCGCTGCCTTGTTTGACCTGGTGGCAAAAGAAGAATTAAATATCCGCCAGAACATCGTTGCCCGAACAACGGACTTACTGCGAAAAGTTTTTGGGACAAAGTGGAACTAATTGCGATAAAAAATGGCCTGGCGCAACAAATAGCCTAAAATAACGTCAAATCTTCTGCAAGTCTTTTAGCAGCAATCAATGGCTGCTATCTTGCAGTAGATTTTAAACTATGTTTATATGAAAACTTTTTTCGCTGCCTCTTTTTTCAGCCTGCTTCTCTTACCGGCTGTATCTTTTTCGCAAATTACTTTACCTAAGATACTCTCCGGGAAAAAAGCAACTACCGGTGTTACAGAGAATGAAGCCGGGCTGGGCATCAAAGAAGCATTGCTGCAGGGAGTAACAACCGCAGTGCTGAACCTCAACAAAACGGACGGCTTCTTTGGCAGCGAATTTTATAAAATGCTGCTGCCGCCAGATGCTGTAAAAGTGGAAAAGACATTGCGGAGCATCGGCATGGGGCCGCAGGTGGATAAAGCGATTCTTTCCATCAACCGGGGTGCAGAAGATGCTGTGGCTTTTGCCAAGCCTATTTTTATTGATGCTATAAAAGAAATGACACTGACGGATGCGCTGAATATTATAAAAGGAAGTAAAGATGCTGCTACAAATTATTTTAAAGAAAAGACGAAGCAGAAATTGATTACTGCCTTCACTCCATCTGTAAAAACATCACTGGATAAAGTGGATGCTACCAAATATTATTCCGACATGGTTACTACTTATAATAAACTTCCTACTACTTTTAAAAAAGTAGACCCTAACCTTACTGCTTTTGTGGTAGGAAAAGCCGTAGATGCTTTATTTGACCAGGTGGCAAAAGAAGAAGCTAATATCAGAGCCAACCCATTGGCAAGGGGTTCAGATATATTGAAGAAAGTGTTTGGGGGAAAATAAATTACTCCGGAAACACCCCCCAGAAAAGCAACACTACTCTTCTTCTCGGGTCGTCTATTCTATAATCAATGCCTTTGGGGTTTGGCAGCGATTCGCCTTTGCCTTCATGCAGGAAAATGATGTTGCTTATGTTGTTACCGTTGCTTGCCAATCTTTTCTCAAAGGTTTGAAAAAGCTGGATAACCGACTTGGCCCTTTTAGTTGATAAAGCCTGGTTTAAATCTGTATTGGTGAGCTGCTCTTTTCCTGATAGCCTCAGTTCATCTTTTAATTCTTTATACAATCCAGAGCCTTCAGAAATAGTAGTGGCATCAGCATAGCCCTTGGCAGTAATAACTAATGAAAGGGGAAAGTCCGGATATTTCTTAATAAACGCATCAATCTCTTTGGCAGCCGGTTCAAAGAAATTGCGAATGGCACTAACGACAGAAGAAGAAACAGTGTATTTGCCGGGCTCAAAAAGAACATCCTGGTCTAATTTCACTACCGTATTATGAGTTATCAAATCATTAAGCAGGGATACTTTATCTTTTATCAGTTTGGAAGTTTTTTGTGAAAGGGAGAGGGCTCTTTTTAACTTGTTCCAGTCGTTTTTATCTACTGCGAGGTCTCCAATAAGAATTGAATTTTGTGCCACTATTTTATCAATCTCGGTATTGGTCATACCAATGAATTTTTTGATACGGAAGCTTACCGTATCATCCATTTCGTTATCATTCTGTTTTTTAAAACGTTTAGCATCAATTTCGTTCAAACTGTTGCGGTATTTCATTAGCAGGCTGTCTAAGGCCGCTATTTCCTTTTGGTGAGCAGGAACTTTTTTCTGTGGCACACAAGAAAAAAGATTGACAATAATAACGGCAGCAAGCAGGATATATGGTGTTCCTTTTCTTTGCATAGAACAACATTTTAAGAGGTACTTATTAAAGATAAAACAGTATTGGCATAAAAAAAATAGATTATGCAACTACTAATAACACCTGCCAGGCTTCGTTTACTTTCCCGGCATCCAGCAAGGTTTTGGCGTAGGCGTGCAACTCTTTTTCCATATCCTCCGGGTTTATGCTGTAATACTGGATGATTTGTTTCAGGTGGGCATCATCAAAAGAGGGGTCAATGGCGGGTAAATCATGCACATTGGCTAATTGGCCCAGGTTGTTGCCGGATAAAAGTTTGCTGCTACGAATGGCAGCAGGCAGACTGTCTATCCCAATACCCAATTGTGTGTTGGGTTTTTCCACCCGAAAAAGATTGCTTTCGTTTACCACACAATACCAGTCGCCACCTAAACGGGCCACATGATTAATTTTGCGTTGATCTATTTTTTTGTTTGTATCCAGCAATGAATCATCAATATGCATCACCAGTACTTCGCAGATTACTAAATTACCAGCACCACCTTCTCTGCCCAAGGGCTTTACTTCAATGACCTTGCACTCCAGTTGTACTTTACTTTCTTTTACCATTGGCGGCTTTACTACAGTGGCAGGCACTTGAGTAAAACCGGCTTTTATAAATTCATTTTCTTCTTTTGGAAACTCACAACTGGCTAATGATGTTTGCTGCACCATATCGTATGTAACAATATTAATAACTACTTCGGGTACTTCCAATACATTCTGCAACGTATGCTTGGTTGTATTATCCCTCACTCTTCTGGCAGGAGAGAAAACAACAATGGGTGGATTGGAGGAAAACAGGTTGAAAAAACTAAAGGGGCTAAGATTTACATTGCCGGCTTTATCAATGGTGGAGGCAAAGCATATAGGTCTTGGAGCAATGACATGCTGCAGGTAGTATTGCTTTTCCGGCGAGGTTAGATTATTTAATTCTAATATCATTATTATTTTTTGCCACTAAGACACAAAGGCACTAAGCTTTGCGAGGTTTTTTCTTTGTGTCTTAGTGCCTTTGTGGCAATGTTCTATTTTTTCAATTTCAAAATACTCCAATCTGTTTCTTCCGCCACAATTGTATTACTCAACATTCCCAACCCATCAATCTCCATTTCCACCACATCACCAGCTTGCAGCCATTGTTCGGTATAGTTGGGGTCGTTTAGTTTTCCGGTTCCGTTTAATTCTAAAAAGCATCCGGTGCCAACGGTGCCACTGCCAATCACATCACCCGGATATAAATCAACACCATAAGAAGACCTTTCAATTATTTCTGCAAAGGTCCAATCCATATCGCCCACATTACCATCGCTTACGGGCTTGCCATTTACCCGGCATTGCATCCGCAGATTCCAGGCTGCGCCGGTATGATTTTCTTTACAGGGAATTTCAAAAGGTTGCAACTCGTCCAACGTTACTAACCACGGACCGATAGCGGTAGAAAAATCTTTTCCTTTTGCCGGACCAAGGTTCAGTAACATTTCTTCCATTTGCAAACGCCTTGCACTCATATCATTCATAATCATCAAGCCGCCTATATACTCATCTGCTTCTGCCGCTTTAATGTTTCTTCCCTGTTTGCAAATAACAATGGCAGCTTCCAGTTCAAAATCTAATTTCTCAAAATGGTCGGGCATACATTTTATTTCTCCCGGGCCTGTTATGCTGTGATGATTGGTGAAATAAAAAATCGGGTACTGATCAAATTCCGGAATCATATCCACTTTGCGATTTCTCCTGGCCGCTGCTACATGCTGCCGAAAAGCATACCCATCCCTGCAACTGGTGGGCAATGGAACTGGGGCTAACAGTTGAACGTCTTTTAATGACACTCCTTTATTACTTGTTCTTGTCCCTTCTCTCAGCATCATCTCGCCGGCCTGTACCATTGGAAACGACTCCTCCCAGTAATTTAAAAACATACCCATGCTGTTTGGTAAATCCGGGTGCAGTACTTCCATATCATATATTATATCGTTGATTAAAACACCGAGTTGCTCCCTTTCTTCCTTTAGATAAGATACTAATTTCATACAGTTTAGGTATTAATTGACGCTAAGTTAAACGATTAATTGAATCGGGGAAAACCCATCATTTTCAAAGAGTTAAGAAGTTTTTTCATCTTTAACGAACCCCCAACTTCAAATCATAATCCTCAAACGGCTGTTTTCCTATCTTTGCGCCATGGAGTTCGAAAAAATTCATAATAAGGGGCAAGCTCAGTTATTCAAGAACCCTTATTTAGAAATGCTGACCAAAACACACCCACTGGTGATTTGGGGAATGTACACACCAGTCATGATTTACATGATGTATTACAGCGGCACTATTGGCTTTACGACCGGACGAATTGCCCTTACCTTTTTGGTAGGTATGTTCTCCTGGACTTTGTTTGAATATATTGCCCATCGCTTTCTATTTCACATGATAGCTAATAGCGGCAGGGCTAAAAAATTCATTTATACGTTGCACGGCAATCATCACCATTACCCCAGAGATAAGCAGCGGTTATTTATGCCTCCGGTTCCAAGTCTTATTCTTTCTTCAGCCATTTTTGGGTTAATGTATCTTGGATTGAGGCAACAGACATTTATGTTTTTCCCCGGCTTCCTATTGGGGTATCTCATGTATGGCACTATGCACTATGCCATTCATGCCTGGAATCCGCCATTCAAATGGATGAAAGGTCTTTGGAGAAATCACCATTTACATCATTACAAAAATGAGCATAATGGTTACGGAGTAAGCTCTACTATCTGGGATCATGTGTTCGGCACTATGTTCGATTTGAAAAGAGAGAAAGAAGATAAAGAAAAAGTAAAAGAATTGATGTTTGAGAAGAAAAAGAAATAAGGTCACCATTTTTCACTCTCATCTATATTATTGTCCCGCTGACGAAATTGTTGGCGGGATTTTATTTTTTCCATTTGACGTTCAATAATCAAATCAGCAATCAACCCCGCAGCATTTTCTCCTTCCCGTTGATCCAGCAATTGTTTCATTTTGGATTCATTCACATCAATTCTGTAGAGGTAGAAAACTAATTTTTCAAAATTATGGTTGATGAGATGATTAATATGCAGGACTAATTTTTCTCTCAACTCTTCAGATGAAATAGAGCCTGGGAGGTCTATACCAAGCGACTGGTTTATTTCAGGAATCAATTCCTTGTTAACAGATGTCATCAGCATTAATATTTTTCCATCACCCCCAATCCAAATAATGCAAAATCATATTTCACAGGATCGTTCTTATCCAAAGTTCGGAGATATTTGGTTAGCTCAATGGCTGCCTGCCAGTCAGTTTGTTTTCGGTTAAGCAAATTGAATCTTTTTGCCACTCTCGCTACATGTACATCAATCGGGCAAATAAGCTGCGAGGGAGAAATGGTTTTCCAGATACCAAAGTCAACACCTTTATTATCCTGGCGCACCATCCAGCGCAGAAACATATTCAGTCTTTTACAACTTGATTTTCTTTCAGGAGTGGCAATATGTTTTTTAGTTCTTACAGGTATATGTTCCAGTGCGAAGAAGTAATGGTGAAAGCCCCCCAACATTTCTTCAACCGTTTTTCCCTGTTTGGTAAATGCTGTTTCAAGACTTTTATTTTTACTATAGTGGGTTTTAAAAAACTCAACGAAGTAAAGGAGGTCAGTTGTATTAAAAGTCCGGTGTTTGAAGAAGGTTAGTTTTTTAAGTTCTTCCGGCGAATGGTTCAGACAAAAATCATGTGGCGCATTATCCATCAACTGCATCAACTCTTTTGATTTGTTTATGATAGTAGTTCTGTTGCCCCAGGCAAACATGGCAGCGAAGAAGCCGGCAATTTCTATATCCTGTTTTTTGGAAAATGAATGTGGAACGCAAATGGGATCATCTTTTATAAATGAAGGCTGATTGTATTGCTCCACTTTTGCATTCAGGAATTCAATAAGATTTTCTTCCTGCATTATTTTCCCATTAATAATATGAGTAAGTCAACCGCCAGTTTATCCAAAGCTGCATTATCGCCAGTGGCATTGGCGGCAAGAACAATGGATGTTTTACTGTGTGGTTCAAATGCAGCGAAAGTTGAAAATCCATAAGTGCCGCCATTGTGCCAGAATACCCGGTGCTTCAAATCTTCTAATGTGTGCCAGCCGTAGCATATTTGCATATTGGAGGCTACTGGCTTTACCGGCTGTGTAATTTTAGGAACTACAGCGGAAAAGCTTTCATTCTTGTATTCAATATGTGCATCAAGGTATTTAAGGATATCTGTTGCCGTACTTTTTATTGCCCCGGCTCCTGCCATGCAATCGAATAGCCAATAGTCAGCAGGCTTGCCATAAAAATAACCAGTGGCAGAATCGGTTTGATTTTTTTTTGCACCAATGTATGTATTATCCATCTGCAACGGTTGAAAGATATGTTTGTTGAGCAGCGATTCAAACGACATTGCAGTTACATTCTCTTCAATAGTACTTAGCAGGCCAAATCCAAGATTAGCGTAAGCATAATTTCCAGGGTTATTTTTTTTCAAGCTTTTGAGAAAAGAATAAAGATGCTCTTTTGTATAAAACTGGTAAGGCTGCATCAGGGTGTATTCTTCTATCTTATCTAAATTGCTGGGCAGCCGGGGAAGGCCACTGGTTTGGCTGGCTAAATTGCTGAGAGTAACTTTTTGTAAAACAGAATCATTGTTAAAACCGGGTGGTAAATAATTTAGAACGGATTTTTGTGCATCTAAAATATTTTGTTCATCAAGCTGGAATAGTAAGTTGGCAGTAAAGGTTTTTGTTATGGAGCCGATTTCAAAAACAGTGTTTGCATCAAATTGTTGCTTACTGGTAGAATCAGCAAAGCCATAATTGTAAAATTTCTTTTCTCCACTTTGACTGATACCAATAATTAACCCCGGAGCTTTAGCTTTTTTAAAAAAACTTTTTACCTGCTCATGAATAATAGAGTCAATATCCGTTGACAATGGATTGCTGAAAGGAAGCTGCTCAAAAGGAATGCTCTGGCTTTTTGCAGTGAGCTGCAGGAATAACAGCTGGGCTATCAGTTTTATTTTTCTGAACATATACTATCATCCAATTGCTTTCTTCAAATCGTCCATCAAATCATCAGCATCTTCAATGCCAACACTTAACCGGATTAAAGAATCTGATAAGCCATTTTTTATTCTTTCTTCTTTTGGAATAGAGGCATGGGTCATGCTGGCAGGATGGTTAATCAAAGATTCAACACCACCCAAACTTTCAGCAAGCGAGAATAAATGAGTGGACGATAAAACTCTCTTAGCTTCATCTACACTATCGTTGTTTAATTCAAATGAAATCATACCACCAAAATCCCGCATCTGTTTTTTGGCGATGGCATAACCGGGATGGTCTTCAAAACCCGGCCAATAGACTTTAGCTACTTTAGGATGATTGCGCAGCCATGTAGCAATTATTTTTCCATTTTCGCAATGGGCTTTCATTCTTACGCCGAGAGTTTTTATTCCTCTTAGTACCAAAAAACAATCCATTGGCCCTGGCACAGCGCCACAACTTTTTTGGATGAAATATAATTTCTCTCTCAGGTCTGCATCATTCATCATCAGGCAACCTTGTATCACATCACTATGCCCACCAAGATATTTTGTAACAGAGTGCATTACTATATCTGCACCAAGGTCAAGCGGATTTTGCAAATAGGGAGATGCAAAAGTATTGTCAACACAAAGCAATGCGCCGGCTTGTTTTGAAATAGCTGCAATGGCTGCGATATCACTGATGTTCATTAATGGGTTAGTAGGCGTTTCTAACCAAACTAATTTTGTATTGGCAGTAACAGCTGCTTTTACATTCGCTGCATCAGTGGTATCAACATAAATAAATTTTATTCCGTACCGTTCCCATACTTTGGTAAAAAGCCGGTAGCTGCCGCCGTACATATCATTAGCACAGATCACTTCATCGCCGGGAGATAATAATTTAATCACCGAATCAGTTGCTGCCACACCACTGCTGAACGCTAAACCAAATTTTCCATTTTCAATAATAGCAAAAGCTTCTTCCAATGCTTTGCGGGTTGGGTTCTGGCTGCGGGCATATTCAAAACCTTTGTTTACTCCCGGAGCTTCCTGGACATAAGTGGACGTTTGATAAATGGGAGTCATAATAGCACCGGTGGATGGGTCAGGCTCGGCACCGGCATGTATTAATTTTGTAGCAAGTTTCATGTTGACTTTGATTAGATGAATAAGAAATGCAAAGATGCTGAATTCAATTTACTTGAACAGCGAAGCTGCAGAAAAATACCGCCAATCGTAATTATCTGCCTCATGTGAAGCCTGTGGTTGAATTAGCTTTTGTAAGACTTCAGGTTCCAGCACTTTTTCAGTTACT
Organism: Chitinophagaceae bacterium; assembly: GCA_031386125.1. Taxonomy (GTDB): domain Bacteria; phylum Bacteroidota; class Bacteroidia; order Chitinophagales; family Chitinophagaceae; genus JJ008. The sequence continues at coordinate 4,576 of JANNCC010000013.1, read as the reverse complement.
AATTTCTTTTTGGCTTCATGGATGGCATCCTGCACCTGTTTGTTTTCCATCCAGTTTTTTTGTGGCGGCTCAAAGCCAACTTTATCCCGCCTCCAGGTTATTGATTCAGGTAATTTATTTTTCATCGTTTCCCGTAGTAACCATTTTGTCCAGCCCTTGCGGATTTTAAAATTGGCAGGTAAGGAGAAAATAAATTCCACCAATTCATGTGAAAGAAATGGCAGCCGCACTTCTCTGCCATGTGCCATAGAATTTCTGTCAGCATAGCGAAGCAATTCTTCTAATCCATGTGTGCAGGTGTTAAAATACAAAGCACCATTCAAGGTAAAATGGTCGGGGGTGGTATAATAAGCTTCCTTGCTTTGCAGTTTTACAAAATCTTTGGAAAGCCCCTCATGTCTTATCGCCTTCAGTAAATATTGATTTTCCAATGTAACAGTGGCGAAGCCAGGAAAATAGGCGGCTATTATATTTTTAAAACCAAATCGTTCCCCCACATTCATTTCTTTAGCAGCCTTTAATTCTTTACTGCGGAATAATTTTCTGTTCCGGAATAACTCCTGCCAGTACCACTTGTAGTATTTATGATAACCGGCTAATGTTTCGTCGGCACCTTGTCCATCCAGCAGCACTTTTACATTGTGTTGCTTTGCCAGTTCATACACTTTGTACTGCCCATAAATACTGGCGGAGCCAAATGGTTCTTCCTGGTGATAACAAAGTGTTGACCAGTCATTCATCATTTGATCACCGGATACATTAACAGTGAATTGCTGAAGGTTGAATTTATCAGCTACATGTTTTGAAAAGGCAGATTCATCTTTTTCATACCCGGGAAAGGCGGCAGTGAAAGAAGTAAATGGTGAGTGGTGAATGGTGAATGGCGAAGCCACTGCAACAACCGATGAGCTATCAAGCCCTCCACTCAAACTTGTACCAACAGCAACGTCACTTCGTAATCTTTTTTTTACCGAAGTGCTGAACAGGTGATTGAATTGTTCGATTGCTTCAGTATCTGTAATTTTTTTGTTTTGTTTTTCCGGATCTATGTCCCAATATTTTTCCAGTATCAGTTCATTATTGCTGGTGGTATATTTTAAGCAAGTGGCCGCCGGCAGTTTGCTGATGTTTTCAAAAAATGTTTCCCCCGGATTCGAAGGGTTATCGGTATAGCCGATAGTGATGAAATTGAAAAGCATTTTCTGGTTGGGAGTTCTTTCAATACCGGCAGCCCATAAAGCTTTCATTTCAGAGGCAAACAAAAATTGCTTTCCATCAAAATGATAGAAGAAAGGCTTTTCGCCAAACCTGTCTCTTGCGGCAAACAGTTGATTTTTTACTGAATCCCAAATCGCAAAAGCAAACATGCCATCAAAATAATCTACACATTCATCCTGCCAGTAATCATAAGCGGCTATTATTACTTCGGTATCAGTTTGCGAATGGAAAGTATATCCTTGCTTTATTAATTCTTCTTTTAGTTCAATGTAATTATAAATCTCCCCGTTATGAATAATGCTGTAACGAGGGTTTTCTCCGTCTCCATTTATGGAGAGGGTTGGAGTGAGGTGCATAGGTTGATTACCCGCATCGCTCAGGTCAATAATGGAAAGGCGACGGTGGCCAAGTAATACATTACCTGTTTCATTTTGCCACAGGCCTTCACCATCCGGCCCACGATGTGCCAATGCATCAGTCATCTTTTTCAGATACTCTTTGTTATACTGCGAAGGACTTGATTGTATTATACCGGCAATGCCACACATGCTGTAAATATCTTAATAATTCTCATGCATCTGGCCGCTAATAAAGTCTTTATTCTTTGAGAGTTACTATAAGCGGCCTGATGCACAGTAGTCAGCCCTTTCCGGTAAGGAGTTTTAGAAAGTGATGGGAAGATTAACTTCCACATTATCCCAGGCCATTAATAAATCAACGCCGGCAGGTGTTTGCTGAAAAATTATCGTAAAATATTCAATTGAGTTGCTGGTTTTGATTGCAGGAGCAATAAACCGGGCAATATCTTTTGCAGCGTCAGGATGTAGCCCCCAACTATCAATATTACTATTCAATACTATCGTCCACTTATCCTTTTCGGGAATAGCATACAGAATGTAACGACCGGCTTTTATTTTTTTCCCCTGTATAGTTACATCCGTATAAAAATCAAGTTCTGTGGCTTCATTAGCGCCAAGCCGCCATGGTTCATCATATTTTAATACATCATGAAACAGTTTGCGGCCTTGTAAATGCGGACGACTATATACTGCCCTTGCTAATGGCGGATCCATATCTGGTTTAGCCATTTTCAGTTTTGGATAATCTGAGGGGAAGTAGCTCATATCCATCGGGGAAACATCAACGGGAGCATAAGAGTTTACTGATTTCTCTGTCTTAATTGTTGTGGCAGTATCTTTTTTAATAACGTCTGTTAAGGTAGTGTTGCTGTTTTCTTTTTTGTTATTACAAGCGAAAGATAAAAAACTAATAAGCACTAATGGAACGGATATTCTCATAAAGCAGGACTTTAAAAAGTAAAGGGTACTGATGTTCTCACATTATCCCAGCCGATAACAAGGTTAAAACCGGTGGTTGTTTTTTCAAAAGCCATTGCCAGTGATTCCAGCATCGTATCTGTTTTTTGGATACTCACATCTTTTCTTGCCACATCTTTTTTCATGTCATACTTAAAAGATCCCCAGGTATCAGTGTCTTTGTTTACAATGATAGTCCAGCTTGTTTCATTTACAATGGCATATAAAGTATAACGGCCTTTATTTATTTTTTTTCCGCCGAAGTGAACGTTTTTGAAAAATTCGATTTCAGTGGCTTCATTGGCACCCATTCTCCATACTTCTCCATACTTCACTAATCCGCCAAAAATAATTCTTCCTGCTTTTTGCGGACGGCTGTACACCACTCTTGCCGAAGGTGACTCCGTAATTTTATCGTTTATTTTTAATACCGGGTAATTGGCGGGGTAGTAACTCATGTCCATCGGTGATTTATCTACCGGTGGAAGGGGTGACTGTGCCAGCAGGCAAATAAAGAATAATTGAAATACGGCGAGTAGTGCAACTGCTTTTTTCATCAGAGAAAAATTTATTTGTTTATCAGGGACTATCCAAAAAATGGTATCTGCAAAAGTAAACGATTTGCTTATTTAAGTTCTACCATTTATAAAGCTGTTTCTGCATCATTTTGCAGCAGGTCAAATTGGTTTCGGACAAAAGGTTTGACGGATGCCCAGAAATGACGGTAGCAATCCTGTAAAAGTTGGTAGTGCTGCTCAAATAGTTGACAAGCGGTTTCACTTTCAGTTAAATAAGCAGCACGGCGGACAACTCCGTCCAAACTTTTCCCGGCTCCCCAACGGGTCCGGTAATTGAAAAGCCAGTTGTGTTCCTTCATATACGGAAACATAAGGGCAAATCGTTCCGGCAACCATTGCAACTTTTTTTCAAGGTCTGCATATACCTGTTGTGAAAAATCAAGGAGTGACTGTTCAGTAAACTCAGTAGTATCAGTGGCCAGAAAGTGATCATACACTACATCCACAAATGCTCCGCTGTACAACCGGTAATGCGGACGAAAAATTTTTTTCGCCTCTTTTGTTGCTTCATGTGTGTCAGTAAAAGTATCAATGTTCCGATGCAGCATGATGCCATTTTGAATACCGGGTGGATAATCAAACTTCTTTTTTCCTTTCACATAATCACTGATCATATTGCCCAGTAGTATCTCGGAATGATTAAAGGAAAGATATGCGTGGGCTAAATAATTCAAGCTATAAAGTTAACACAGATTTTTTGGGAGTTCAACAAAGGATTGCATCAGTAGCCGTCTATTTCCCCCAATCTTGAAAAGGAAAAAACTGATAACCGGTATTTAGAAATGTTCAGTGGTTCACATTTACCAACCTATGTTAACTGCTGTTAACACTCACTGCCATTAATCACAATTAGCTTGCCCCGGGATGTAACCTAATCTACATTTGTGCCGTCACACTAATCAAATAGAATTTTTATATAAGACCTTAACCTTCTAAAGAACAACAGTATGAAAAAGATAATTTTAACTCTGGCAATAGCAGTAAGCACATTAAGTGCATTTGCCGGTGATGAGAATGTAAACCAGAAAGTGCTGAATGCTTTTAAAACTGAATTTACCACGGCAAAAGAAGTGGAGTGGACCGTTGGCGCCAATTATTACAAAGCCACTTTTAACTATAATGGAAAATATGTGTTTGCCTTTTACAGCGAAAATGGAGATATGTTGGGTCTTACCCGCTACCTGAGCCCGGTTGATTTACCAATTGCACTGCAAAAAAATCTGAAAAAAAATTATGAAGATTATTGGGTGAGTGATTTATTCGAAACAGCAAAAAACGACGCTACCAACTATTATATCACCCTCGAAGATGCCGATACAAAAATTGTATTGAAATCTTCTGGCAACAGTTGGGATGTTTATAGTAAGATTAAAAAGTTATAGAACTAAGTTTTGGTGTGTGGTAAAACAAGCCCCGATTCCGCCTTAAGCGGGACGGGGTTTTGTCTTTTATAATGATGACGTT
>JANNCC010000358.1:0-25310 GCA_031386125.1 Chitinophagaceae bacterium | reverse complement strand
AATAAAAAATTTATTAAAACGCCGAATATTGACCGGCTCGCCAAAGAAGGCAGCTTATTCAGCCGAAATTTTGTAAGCAATTCTATTTGCGGGCCTGTACGAGCAACACTTATAACCGGCCAGCATTCACACAAGAATGGAATGAAGAATAACCGTACCCGGTTTGATTCTTCCAAACTCACTTTGCCTAAAATTTTTCAGCAAAATGGTTATCAAACTGCGATTGTTGGCAAATGGCACTTACATTCCTATCCTACTGGTTTTGATTACTGGAAAATATTACCCGGGCAGGGTTTGTACTTTGAACCGAGAATTATTTCCATGAACGGTGATACTTCCACTTATCATGGTTATGCAACAGATGTAATTACCGGCGAAGCAATTAAATGGTTAGATAACAGAGATATGGTAAAACCATTTGTGTTGCATATTCATCATAAAGCACCACACCGTAATTTTTTAGCACCATTGAAATATATACAGGAGTATCACAGCAAAACATTTCCTGAACCTTCAACACTTTATCTTGATACGGCAGGACATGGCACCGCTTGGAATTTACAGACCATGAGCATACTGCATAACATGAAATTGTGCAGTGATTTAAAAGTTGACCCAAAATATTTAATGGATATACCCGGACTAAAACCAGATTCTATTGATATTGTATACTATAATTCCATCTTCAATCGTATCCCTGAACCAGACAGAAGTTCAATGAAAAAGATATATGAAGAAAGAGGAAAGCTATTACAGCAACTAAGACCCAAAGGAAAAGAGTTGCTGAAATATAAATACCAATGGTATATGCAGGACTATCTTGCTTGTGTGGCTTCGGTGGATGAAAACGTAGGAAAGGTTTTAGACTATATGGATAAAAACAAACTGACCAATAACACATTGGTAATTTACACTGGCGATCAGGGAATGTATCTCGGTGAAAATGGCTGGTTTGATAAGCGATGGATGTATGATGTATCTATGCAGGCGCCCATGCTGATGAGGTGGCCCGGGAAAATTAAACCCGGTTCCATTAATACCAATATGACACAGACAATAGATTATGCTCCTACTATGCTGGATGCAGCAGGAATAAAAGTTCCTGATTTTATGCAGGGACTAAGTTTAGTACCGAGTATGACAGGTAAACAAAAAATTATTCCCCGGCATAATCTCTATTATCATTTTTACGAATACGGTGCAGACCATACCGTGTTGCAACATCTTGGTGTAAGAGGCGAACGATATAAGCTTATTTATTTTTACCCGGTAAATGAATGGGAATTATATGATTTAAAAAAAGATCCCCAGGAGCAAAAGAATCTTATTAAATCTCCTGCCCACCAAATCGTACTATTACAGATGAAAGCAGAACTATTAAAGTTGCGGGATTTCTATGACGACCATGAAACGGCGGGAGAACTTCACTGATATTTTTTACTCAGCTGATACAGCACTTTCAGTTGTTCTGCATTTAATCCCCTTGTGGTATCTTGCAACCAATGCCTTTTAAATCCAACAATAGCAGCATTAGTATCTTTTGTATCAAACCCTACAATTCGTAATGCTTGTAAATGATTAAATCCAACAGCCAGGCTAACATTTGTTACATCATCATACCAGTTACCAAACCCTTTCTCTGACAGCATTTTCCAGGGAAATCGCCAGTTTGGATCGTTCTTTCTTGTTGGTGCAATATCGCCATGTCCAATAAAATTAGAAGTGGGAATACTGTATGCTTTTTTTAAACGGTCAAGCAATAATACTAAACTATTCATTTGTGGTTCCGAAAAATATTCAAACCCGTTATTGTCCAATTCTATTCCGATACTGGATGAATTTAAATCAGTAGTGTTTCCCCATTTACTCACTCCTGCATGATGTGCCCGCAGCAAATCGTTCAGCATGTGATGCACTGTTCCATCTTTGCAAATAACATAATGGGCACTTACTTCTCTTGAGCCGGCCACGGTAAATGTTTTCAGTGTTTGCTCACAACTGTTTTGTGCTGTATGATGAATGATAACGAAATTGGGGCGGCGCATAGAAAGATTGGTGGTACCCACCCAATCGGAAGCATAGGGCAACCCCACAGAATCTTTCACCGGGTATTCTGCCAATAGCTTTGCATATTCTTTTGCCTTTTTCTTATAAATCTTATTGCTTTCCGCATACTTACTTTGAGAGCAACTGTAAATGGTAATTGTAATTGCCAAAAGAATAAACCCTTTCTTCATGAACAGTATTTAATAGTGCAGAAAAAAATGTTACTGATACCTCCGGTAAAGCATATAAATTATTTTTCGTACTACGGCATTCATATTACCACCAGAATTATCTTTCATAAAATGCCTTTTAAAAGCAGCTACTGCGGAAGCCGGTGCTGAAATATCATACCCGATAATCCTAAGAGCCATCAGATAATCAAAATTGTCGGGCATCTGCACATTTGTCGTATCGTCCCACCAAAGGCCGAATCCCTTTTCACTAAGTTCTTTCCACGGAAACCGATAGTTGGGATCCATCTTTCTTGTAGGTGCAATGTCACCATGACCGATAAAGTTTGCATCAGGTATTTTATAGGCACTCTTCAAGCGGCCAAGTAGTATCGTTAAGCTATTCATCTGTTCTTCTGTAAAAGATTGATAGCCGTTATTGTCTAATTCAATACCAATACTGCTTGAGTTTAAATCAGTTGTATTTCCCCATTTGCTATCACCTGCATGATGTGACCGCAGTAAATCGTTCAGCATGTGGTACACCGTTCCATCTTTACAAATAAGATAGTGGGCACTGGCCTCTCTTCCACCCGGTGTGGTAAACTCCTGTAATACATTGTTACAATTACTAGTAGCGGTATGATGAATGATTACGTAGTTAGGACGGCGCAACCCCATATTCGGAGTACCCACCCATTCAGCGGCATAAGGAAGACCCGCAGAATCCTGTATTGGATATTGAAAAATAACTCTTGTCAATGAATCTGTCATTTCAAAATAGAGACGGTTTGCTCTTGCATATTTTCCGACAGGTTTGAAAACCGCTGTAATTACAGTATCCTTTTTAACTTCCTCATCTATAATAGTATCTTTTACAGGAGCACCCGGGCCTTTAACAGCTTCCTCATTCTTCACCTGTGGAAAAGGCAATGATTCATACTGTGCAACTGCTATATTTCTGGCACAAAAAAAACCCAACAACAGCAACATTACTCTCAAAAAAGTTTGCTCTGTTTTCATGTTCTAAATTTTTGTTTTAGAAATTTGTTTCCCGATAGCTAACTGAATATTTGCACAATTATTCTTAAAATCACTTACTAAAGTACGCAATTTATTTTTTTCTCCTATCCTGAGATGAACGGTAAAATTTTTTTTGTGGGCCCCGGCTGCCGGAATTACCAGAACGCATCCTTGGATGATACGCCGGAGCTTCGCCAAACTCCTTCGGCACTGCTGCTTTTTCCACTTCCTTTTCCAGTAGTTGTTCAATAGCAGCAAACTTATTCTGTTCTTTTTCTCCAATTAATGTAAAAGCAGCCCCATCCCCATCGGCTCTTGCTGTACGGCCAATACGATGTACATAATCTTCGCCATCTCCCGGTACATCAAAATTAATGACTACATCTATTGTATCAATGTCAATACCCCGGCTTAAAATATCAGTAGCCACCAGCACCGGAATACGGCCAGCAGTAAATGCACTCAATACACTTTCTCTTTCTGATTGTTCCAGGTCGCTATGAATTTCTGCAATATTAAAACCACCTTGTTTTAATTCCCTTGTCAATTGCTTTACCGTTTGTTTGCGACTGCAAAAGATAAGAGCATTTTTGTACGGTGTTTCTTTCAGTAATTTTTTTATCAACGGCAGCTTTTGCGGCTCATACACTACAAAAGCTTTTTGTACAATTTTCTCCGGTGGTTTGGAAATTGCAATATTGATTTCTACAGGCTCATGCAATATCTTTTTCGCCAGTTGTCTTATCTTTTGCGGCATGGTGGCGGAGAATAATAGGTTTTGCCTTTTTGCTGGAAGTGTCTGTAGTATTTTATTAATATCATCCTGGAAACCCATATCCAGCATCCGGTCTGCTTCGTCCAATACTAAAAACTGTAATCCTTTCAGGTTTACATACCCCATATTGAGGTGTGCAATCATACGGCCCGGGGTGCAAACCAGAATATCTGCCCCCATCTGCAAGGCTTTTTTCTCTGCTACAAAACTCTGCGCATCGTTACCACCATAAATGGCAATCGAACTAAGGTGAGTGAAATAAGAAAGACCTTCCATGTGTTGTGAAATCTGGATAGCCAGCTCACGGGTAGGGACAATAATCAATGCCCCCACTTGTCCATCCACATGGTTTTCCAACAGGCGGTTCATTACCGGCAATAAAAAAGCAGCTGTTTTTCCTGTACCAGTTTGTGCTGATGCAATCACATCTTTTCCAGCCATTATCGGCGGTATCACCTGCTCCTGCACCGGTGTGGCATTTTCATAATTAGAAGCCTCGATACCTTCCAGCAGGTTGGAATGAAAATTAAATTCTGTAAAGCGCAAAATGAAACGGTGTTAAATCTGATGACACAGGTTTGCCTGTAATTTTTTTAATGGGTGAAGATACTAAAAATACAGGTGTGTGAGCCAACGGAGTTGTTACTATCATCGCCTGTTGTAGTCTTTGATTTGCCGATTTTTTTGTTTCAACAAAAGTAAAAAAAGAATTACTGTTCAGGATTCTGTAACCCTACCCTGCAAAAAAATTAGAACTTAAAATACACAACCATCTTCCCCAACCCCTTACCATCATTCTCCATCCGCTGGTAATATTTTCTAATATGCGGTTGTTGTAAAAACCGTTCTATTTTTTTGCAAAGCTGGCTCATATTTTTACCGGCAATTATTTCTACTTCCCGTATCCGTTTTTTAATCGCTTCGTCAAAAGCCTGTTGCAGGGCATCATCAATAGCCCGGCTGTTATTATAAATATGGTGGAGATCAAGCTTTATACCGGGCATAATAAAAAGTCTTTCACAATTTTTTATAAAATATAGTACAATAATAAACTACTATCGCCGTATTGAGCAACACATCTGGCTGCTACCAGTTTCTTTATTATTTGAAGAAATTTTGCAACCGGCCTGATGCATACTAACTAAATCATGAAATTTCTTTTACCACCAAGCCTCCTTGTATGCCTCTTAGTATTCATGTCGTTAATACCAGCAAAGGAAATTTCTCCGTCAACCATGCCACCATCTCCATTAGCCGGCTACTCAACCTTATGGAATGATGTCAAATACTTAAAATGCAGTACCGCTGTCAGGGCTAACTACATGACCCCTGCGGAAAAGGAAGTAATTTATATTCTGAACCTGGCAAGAATGAATCCTGTATTATTTGCTAACACAGTAATTAAGAAATATCCTGCGGGTCACTCCAATTATTATACATCGTTGCTGGATACTATGCTGTCACTAAAACCGCTAAAACTGCTCTACCCCGATTCGCTTTGTTTTGCAGGAGCACAATGTCATGCACTTAATTCCGGAGCAGAAGGTTATGTTGGTCATACCCGCAGTAAAGAAGAATGCAGAAAAAAATGGTATTATAGTGGTGAGTGTTGTGATTACGGTCACAATAAACCATTAGATATAATTATGTCATTACTGATTGATGAAGATGTAGAATCATTAGGTCATCGGGAAATTTGCCTGAGTAGTTACAAAAAAATAGGTGTATCTGTTCAATACCATGCTTTGTACAGTTATACTGCTGTACTTGATTTCCACTATTGAAGAGAAATAAATATCGGTTCTTTACTCCATAATTTGATCTATGCGTACCAGTTGCCCGTCCTTTGTTATTCCTTCAATTACTACCCTAAAAGATTTACTTACATCGTTATTATAAAAACTAAGCTTGACTTTGTTCTTTAATGGGGTTGTATTTACCAGTGGATTCCAATATAAAGTAGTACGTATATCTCTTTTTTCATTGGCAGCATTAAAACTGCCATAGTTGGGTGAATAGAATTGACGGATGGGAGTATAGCCACTCACCGTATTATTGGCCAACCCTTTACCCGGTTCAGCACTTGCATCACCACCCCGACGGGTATAAATGGCTATTGCGCCATTAGCACTGCTGCCAGATCCACCAAAAAAAGGTGGACGAAAAACTTTTATATAAGCAATTTCCGAAACAGTAATAGAAGACACAAAATCACCATCCATCGCTACTTCATCTAAAAATAGTTGAGGCGACCCGCCACGCCAGATCATCGTTGGTGGTTTCACACTTGTATTAATTTGTAATCCGGCCACTTTTGCCTGCAGATATTCAAAAATATTACGGGAAGGAAAAGCCAGTTTATCATTTACCAAATCAAACTGGTAGCCATCTCCACCGGAAAATAAACCAGACGAATATTTTTGATCCATTATTTCCAATGGCGATTTTGTTTTGGCCTTTACAATCACATTCTCAAGTGTCTTTCCTTCGAGCTGCTGAAGCAATTTCAATGTCTCGTCAGATAGTTGGAAGTGGCGGCTATAGCCTGTTGTATCACCCAACCGGTTATAAAAAATACCTGTGGCAGGTATCCGGTAGCGAAGGGCAGGCAAACGGTTTTCCATAAATGTTACCGATGCATCGCCTAACCCTTTTGAAAGCCGGTAATAAATATGTGCTGTATCAAAAAGAAAATAAGAGGGGTCATTAAAAGTACCGTTTGGTGCCACCGGAAGCAGCAGCATTTTATTGCCATCAGCCGATTTTTTTTGGTTAATAATGAGAATAATAGTGGCAGCGTCTCTTAATTGTGTAGGGGTAGCTCCATACACTTTCCCCGATAGTGAGAGGTAAGAACTGTCCCTGGGATAAAGAATTTTTGGCAGTTTGCCTTTTGCTACATCCTCCCACTTAAACCGCCGCCAGCCATGGGTAAGCATAACCAGGTCAAGCCGTTGTGCTATGGAATCTGTATTACCGGAAAAATAATAGGCAGGATTGTGTACCTGACCTTTAATATCTCCTGTTAATAAAAGATGAGAAATAATATTATCACTGCTGTCAGTTTCAATGGCTGCATCCGTTACAGATACAGCAAAGCTGGCTTGCAGGCTGTCAAGAACAGTAATCATGATTTCATTCCTGGCCCTCTTGTTCAATCCCCAATGCTCTACAGTCATTTCTGCATTAAAACGATACTCATCATTATTAATGTAAGTGATACGTTCTGCCAATGGATTCCATTTTTCATCAAATACCGTAATGGTCAATATACCCGACGGCAAATTCTGTGTCGGAATTATGCCTTTGGCAAAACCTGGTGACAAGTCCTTCGTCACTTTAAAAGCCTGGTATTGATTAATAGTGCCAACGACATGTATGGTACCGGTGTTCTTAGCTACCGCTGTTTCAGCAGTTACATTAAAAACTCGTTTGGTTCCCGATAAGGTTACCTGCAACGAAACACCTGTTGGCTTAATAGCCGGCAGTGTTGTAAGATGGTCAGCACTTTTTTCATCTTTCCACTTTGCGGTATAGTTTTCTCCGGCTTGTGGTGAAAGAAAAAAATAACCCATGCCATCATGTATAGTACGAAGGCTGTCTATTTTTTCTCCTTTACTATTTTGTACAATACCTTTTATTTTAACTGGTTTACCCCATTGATCGTTTACTTTAAAAGCAATTTTATTCGTCACTCCAGCTACAACATCACCACCTTCCGGAAAAAAATGCAGCGTTGGCACTATCGGAATTTTAGCAGCCTGGGTATTAGCTTTTTGTGTAATAATGCGAATATCCTTTTCATACAAAAACGAAGAATCGAAATTGAGCATCCACCTGGTGTAAGCCTTTACATGAATAAATCTACCCGCATAACCAGCAGGAATATCAAATTGTCCATTGCTTGTAGCATCTACTAACGGGCCTACGCTATGTAACAGAAGATTACCTGCATCATCAGTCCAGTCAGTGTAAAATGTTTTGCTTTCATCTGCCGGAGCAACCCCTTTCATCAGGTATGCTTTGAACCAAATCGTTTCTCCGGGTGCATAGGCAGATTTATCATATTGAAGGTAAGTACGTTCCTGTCCGTACTCAGTGGCATACCGGGCAATTGTTGAATCAATATTTTGTGCCTGAGCAATAACACCAAGAAAGAGCAAAATAAAAAAAATACCAGCACTTTTTTTCATCATACAGTTAATTGTTACCGGGGAATCAAAGATTGCAAATTACGGGATAATGAAAATGAAACAAAGTCATTAACAGTTTTGCAACAGATGGGAAAGATATTACATATTTCTGCGATACTGTCCGCCCACCTCATATAGTGCATGAGTAATCTGACCAAGAGAACAGCTCTTCACGGTCTCCATCAGCTCTGCAAATAAATTCCCGTTGTTGATAGCAACCGATTTCAACTGTTGCAGCATCTCTGCGGATTTGTTTTCCTTTTGTTTCCAGAAAGTACGTAGTGTTTGTATCTGTTGTTCTTTTTCTTCTGTGGTGCTGCGGATTACTTCTGTTGGTAAAATAGTAGGGCTGCCTTTTTTATTTAGAAATGTGTTGACACCAATCAATGGTAATTCGCCTGAATGTTTCTGATGTTCGTAAAACAAACTTTCTTCCTGTATCTTATTCCGTTGATACATTCTTTCCATTGCACCGAGTACACCACCTCGTTCTGTTAACCAGTCAAATTCAGTTAACACAGCTTCCTCAACAAGGTCAGTCAATTCTTCAATTAAAAAAGAACCCTGGTTCGGATTTTCATTTTTTGCCGTACCTAATTCTCTATTAATAATTAATTGAATTGCCATTGCCCGTCTCACACTTTCTTCAGTCGGGGTTGTTATTGCTTCATCATACGCATTAGTGTGCAATGAATTGCAATTATCATAGATGGCATATAATGCCTGCAATGTTGTACGGATGTCATTGAAATCAATTTCCTGTGCATGCAAACTTCTGCCCGATGTCTGGATATGATACTTTAGCATCTGGCTGCGTTTGTTGGCTTTGTATTTATATTTCATCGCCTTTGCCCAGATGCGTCTTGCCACACGGCCTATCACACTGTACTCTGGATCCATACCATTACTGAAGAAGAAAGAAAGGTTAGCTGCAAAATCATCAATGTTCATTCCACGGCTCAGATAGTATTCTACATACGTAAAGCCGTTTGACAAAGTAAATGCCAATTGTGTAATTGGGTTTGCCCCTGCTTCTGCAATATGATAGCCACTGATAGAGACGGAATAGAAATTCCTTACTTTCTCTTTAATAAAATATTCCTGCACATCCCCCATCAGTTTTAATGCAAATTCGGTAGAGAAAATACAAGTGTTCTGCGCCTGGTCTTCTTTCAAAATATCTGCCTGTACCGTACCTCTAACCTGGGTTAATGCTTCAGCTTTTATTTTTTCATATACTTCTTTTGGTAATATGTCGGCGCCTGATAAGCCGAGTAGCCTTAACCCCAGTCCATTGTTGCCAACAGGTAATGCCCCTTGCATTTCTCCATTTTTGGGAATAACCGGCTTGCCATCTGTTCCAATATAAGTTGGCAACTCTCCTGCTTTATACTTCGCTTCAATAATTTTATTTACTTCGTCTTTTAAGTTATTGGCAAGAATATATTTTTCACATTGCTGGTCAATTGCAGCATTCATAAAAAATGCCAGTAACATCGGCGCAGGCCCGTTGATAGTCATAGAAACAGAAGTCTTTGGGTCGCACAAATCAAATCCGCTGTATAATTTTTTCGCATCGTCCACTGTTGCTATGCTTACGCCACTGTTCCCCACCTTTCCATAAATATCGGGGCGATGGTCGGGGTCTTCACCGTATAATGTTACCGAGTCAAACGCAGTTGATAACCGTTTCGCCGGCTGCTCCACACTTACATAGTGAAATCTTCGGTTGGTTCTTTCCGGTCCTCCTTCTCCCGCAAACATTCTTGTCGGGTCTTCGCCTTCTCTTTTTAAAGGAAATACTCCGGCAGTAAAAGGAAAACTACCCGGCACATTTTCCTGTGCCTCCCATTGTAAAATATCACCCCAGTCTTTATACTTTGGTAAAACAATTTTTGGAATTTTTGTACCACTCAGGCTTTTCGTAATCATCGGTTGCTTAATCACTTTATCCCTCACGGTATATTCATAAAAATCTTTCTGATACGCTTTTACTTTTTCCGGCCAGTTGGTAATTAATTTGCGGCTGACTGGAGTAAGCTGATCAGTAAAAAAAATAATTTGTTTTTCTATCTCTTCCGCAACAGCCAATGGGACTTTAGCGGCCGTCAGGGTTTCTTTTACACCATGAAGCTGATACAATTTGGTTGCAATGGCTGCCTGTTCTTTTACCAATTGATCATAGCCACGGTTATTCTCAGAAATTTCTGACAAGTACCGAACCCTGTTGGCAGGAATAACTGCCTGCCCCACTTTCGCTGTTTCTGCAAAATGATATTCGCCGAATGTTACTTTTGTTTTTGTTTCAATTTTCTTCAGCAACAATTCAAACAAATGGTTTACCCCTTCGTCATTGAATTTGCTCGCCATAGTGCCAATAATTGGCAGGTCTTCATCCTTTGCGGTAAATAATTGATGATTTCTTTTATACTGCTTCTTTACATCCGCTAATGCATCCAATGCACCAGCTTTGTCAAATTTATTGACGCAAACAAGATCAGCAAAGTCAAGCATGTTTATTTTTTCTAATTGTGATGCGGCACCATACTCCGGTGTCATCACATACATGCTTACATCGCAGTAGTCTAATATTGAAGCATCGCTTTGCCCTACACCAGCACTTTCAAGAATAATAAAATCAAAGCCTGCTCCTTTGCAAATATCAATCGCCTCCTGCACTGCCCCACTCAATGCGGTGTTATCTTCCCGGGTTGCCAAACTTCTCATATAAGCTCTGGGATGAGAAATGGCATTCATCCTTATTCTATCGCCCAGCAATGCACCGCCTGTTTTTTTCTTTGACGGGTCAACAGAAATAACAGCGATTGTTTTATCCGTAAAATTATTTAGGAAACGACGAACAATTTCATCCGTTACCGAAGATTTGCCTGCACCACCTGTTCCTGTAATCCCCAATACGGGAATTGCTTTGACTCCTGTCTCCTTGCTTCCAGCTTCCGGCTCTGCTCCGTTCTCTGCATTCGTAATTTCTCTTGCAATCTTCCGAACATCTTTCACTTCGCCGAGTTTCATGGGCGTTTTGTAATCACCTGTGCCATTCAGCGAAACATCACATTCTTTTATCACATCTTCTATCATTCCTTCCAGCCCCATGTGCCGCCCATCATCCGGGGAATAAATCCGGGTGACCCCATATCTATGTAGCTCATCAATTTCGTCCGGCAAAATAGTACCGCCACCACCGCCAAATATTTTAATATGACCGCAACCATTTTCTTCCAGCAGGTCTTTCATGTATTTAAAAAACTCTACATGGCCGCCCTGATAACTGGTGATAGCAATGCCTTGTACATCTTCTTCAATCGCCGTCTCCACAATTTCTTTTACTGAACGATTATGACCGAGATGGATGATTTCGGCACCTTTGCTCTGCATAATGCGGCGCATAATATTTATAGCAGCATCATGCCCGTCGAAAAGACTGGCTGCCGTAACAATACGAACCTTATTGGTAGGGGTATAGCTCATAAATAATAAGAATGAGCAAATTTAGCTTAAAAAACTAATGCCCGTTAGCTAGTCAGTTCTTTGGATTGCAGCCGGTTACCTACATTTGTCCAATGCAACACTTGGTTGAATCCATATCTGCCTTATATAAACAGTGGAAAGGTACAGCTGCAACTGCTATAGATGTATTGCCGCAAAGCGGTAGTGAACGGCGTTATTTCCGTCTTCATGGAAAAGACCATACGGTGATTGGTACTTATGGAGCCAATATAAAAGAAAATGAAACCTTTATTTATTTTTCTAAATACTTTAAGGAAAAGGGGCTTGCCGTACCAGAAATATTAGCCAGCAGTACTGATGGTATCTTTTATCTCCAGGAAGATTTGGGCAATATTTCTTTGCTGGATCATCTGGAGTCAAAAGGTTTTACAGATGAAGTCTATGGCCTTTTCAAAAAAAGCCTGAAAGCATTGGCACAATTACAGGTAAAAGGCGATGATGATTTGGATTATGCAAATAATTGTTTGACCAACGCTGAATTTGGTAGAGAAGCTATTATGGCCGACTTACTTTATTTTAAATATTATTTTCTCGATGCATTGCGCAAACCTTACGATAAGCAAAAGCTGATACATGATTTTGAAGCATTAAGTAATTACCTCACTCATACTGAATATAAATATTTTATGTTCCGGGATTTTCAAAGCCGGAACATCATGGTGAAAGGAGATAGCAGCGTTCATTTTATAGATTACCAGGGCGGCATGAAGGGTGCACCGCAATATGATGTGGCTTCCATGCTCTGGCAGGCAAGGGCAAATCTTCCGGACGCATGGAAAAATAATTTGCTGGAAGATTATATGGATAGTTTTTCCACTATTACCGGGCAACCGATTGATAAAGCAATTTTTCGCAGTCAGTACAATGGTTATGTCCTGATAAGACTGCTGCAAGTACTGGGTGCTTATGGGTTCAGGGGTTTGTTTGAACGAAAAGCACAATTCCTTACCAGCATTCCACTAGCATTAAGAAACCTGAGAGAATTTTTTCAAAATCAAAGCCTTGGCATTTCTGTTCCTGAATTCAAAAAAGTATTGGATATGTGTGTGGCAGATGAAATTATTCAGCAGTTTACCCCCACACAAGCTACAGAGCTAACACCGTTGATTATAAAAGTGTGCAGCTTTTCTTTTCGTAAACAAATTCCGCAGGACGATAGCGGCAACGGAGGCGGTTTTATTTTTGATTGTCGTGGTATTTTAAATCCGGGCCGGGTGGACAACATGAAAACACAAACCGGAAGGGATAAAGAAGTGAAAGATTTTTTGGAACAACAAACTAAAATGCCGGAGTTCCTCAATAGTGTGTTTGATATTGTTGATACCACTGTGGAAGAATACATTAACAGGGGGTTCGAAAGCCTGATGGTAAGTTTTGGCTGCACCGGCGGGCAGCATCGTAGTGTGTATGCAGCTGATGAAATGGCAAGGCATTTGAAAAATAAATTTAAGGTGAAGATTGAATTGAATCATTGGATCCAGGATGAAAAGAATTGGCAGAATCCGCTGCCTGAAAAGAAATAAAACTTGAACCGCAATAAAAACATAGACACATAGCGGTTCCCATAGAAATACTATGTGTGTATTTCTATGTTTTCTATCTTCTATGTGGTAAATGAATTTGTATTTATGCAAGCAATGATTTTTTCAGCCGGACTCGGCACAAGATTTAAACCCTGGACGGACAGCCATCCCAAAGCATTAGCGGTGGTGAATGCCAAATCATTATTACAACGAAATATTGAATACCTGCAACAACACGGAATTAAAGATATAATTGTAAACGTTCATCATTTAGCCGACCAGGTAGATCGGGCCATTGTAGAAAATGATGGATGGGGAAGTAATATATTAGTTAGTGACGAAAGAGATGAGTTGCTGGATACAGGTGGCGGGTTGCTGAAAGCAAAATATTTATTCAATCCTGGTGAAAGATTTATTACCTGCAATGTTGATATTCTTACCAACCTTGACATCAGCAAACTATTAAATTTTCATTCAACAAATAATGCGTTGATTTCTTTCGGCGTTACCAACCGTACTTCTTCCCGGTATCTTTTATTTGATGAAAATAACCGGCTATGTGGCTGGAAAAATACTAAAACAGGAGAAGAGAAGATTTCCATTGACAATAATTATCTGGCACAGAAAGCCTACAGCTGCGTTGTTGTTTTTGAATATGCCATTTTCAAATTGATGGAGGAAGAAAATTTTTTTGGCAAATTTTCATTAATAGATGTTTACCTTAAACTTGCCGCCAATCATCTTATTATGGGCTATGACCATAGCGGCGACTACCTGGTAGATGTTGGCAGACCAGAGAGTGTTGCCGTTGCTGAATCTTTTTTTTCATAAGGGTGCCACGGTTCTAAACTGTGCCACCCGTACCTTTCCATAAAGTATTGCAAATACCCTTTCAACGGTAGCCGCTTTTGTGACCTTTGCCCTATCTTTCAAGCTTCAAACACACATAACTATATGAAGAAATCAGTTCTTAGCATTTCAGCCTTGTTCTTGTTTATCGGGTTGTTTGCACAATCCAACTATGACAACAAAGAAGCCTTTAATCCACAATTTTACCCTTACCCCGGCAATGACTTTCGCAGTGCCAGTGGTGAACCCGGACCTCGTTACTGGCAAAACAGGGCCGATTACAAAATCAGCAGCACTCTTGATACAGCAAAGCACAGTGTAAGCGGTGAGGTGGAAATTTCCTACACCAACAACAGCCCGGATAATTTAAAATTCCTTTGGTTACAACTCGACCAGAATATTTACAAAAAAGATTCCCGTGCCTCTGCCACCACCACCGAGTCTGGTGGAAGATGGGCTAATGCAAAATTTACAGATGGCTATAGCATTAAATCTATTTCTGCTGAATACAACGGAAAAACATTTACTCCCAAATACACCATCACCGATACAAGGATGCAGGTATGGCTGCCTGATGCATTGAAATCAGCCGGTGGCAAAGTAAAGCTGTCTGTCAAATTTGAATTTGTTGTTCCTGAATATGGAACAGACAGGATGGGAAGATTGAAAACAAAAAATGGTATTGTGTACGAAGTGGCGCAGTGGTTTCCCCGTATGGCGGTGTATGATGATTTGCAGGGGTGGAATACCTTGCCCTACCTCGGTGCAGGAGAGTTTTATCTGGAGTATGGCGATGTCGATTTTACCATCACTGCTCCTTCCAATTTAATTATTGTTGGCTCCGGTGAGTTAACTAACCCGCAGGAATGCTACACTTCCGAACAAATGAAAAGATGGGCTGCTGCCAAAAGCAGTGATAAAACAGTAATAATCCGCAGCGATAAAGAAGTGACAGATCCCAACTCCAGACCCAAACAACCAAACTGCACCTGGAAATTTAAAATCACCAATACAAGAGATGTGGCATGGGCCGCTTCAAAAGCTTTTGTACAGGATGCGGCTAAAATAAATTTACCAAGTGGCAAAAAATCACTGGCCATCAGTGTGTACCCGGTTGAGAGTATTACAAAAAACGGGTGGCAGCGTTCCACCGAAATGGTGAAAGGTTCTATTGAACATTATTCCAATAAATGGTTTGAGTTTCCTTATCCTGCTGCCACCAACGTAGCAGGCATTGTAGGTGGCATGGAATATCCCGGTATTGTTTTCTGTAGTTCTGGTTCATCAGGTACTGGTCTGTGGGGAGTAACCGACCATGAGTTTGGCCACACCTGGTTTCCGATGATTGTGGGCAGCAACGAAAGAAAATATGCCTGGATGGATGAAGGCTTCAACACCTTTATCAATGGTGGTTCCACCGAAGCTTTTAATAAAGGAGAATTTAAAGAAGCCAGTTTTTTTGATGACCCTAACTCCTCCTTCATGGTGAAATATACTTTTGGTGAAAAGATGGATGGCCTGTATAATATTCCTGAAGTAATTCAACAGGATAACCTCGGCATAGCTGCTTATATGAAACCGGCACAAATGCTGGATGCACTGCGTAATGTAGTGCTGGGTAAAGACCGTTTTGATGCCGCCTTCCGGGAATATATAAGCCGCTGGGCTTTCAAACATCCTACGCCGTGGGATTTCTTTCATACGATGGAAAATGTTTCCGGCGAAGATCTTAGCTGGTTCTGGAGAGCTTGGGTACTCAATACCTGGAAGCTTGACCAGGCAGTAAAAGATGTAAAGTATGTGGATGAAAAGCCAGCCAATGGTGCTGATATAACCATTGAGAATTTAGAGAAAATGGTGATGCCCGTTACGGTGCTGATAAAAGAAGCTAATGGCAAAGAACATAAAATTGATTTGCCGGTAGAAATATGGCAACGTGGTGCCGGGTGGACCTTTGCTGTGCCCACCACCAGCGAAATAAAAGAAGTGATACTTGACCCTGATAAAAAACTACCCGAATGGAACCGGGATAATAATACCTGGAAGAAAAAAGGATTTTAAAATAAAACCCCTCTTGTTGAGGGGTTTTATTTTAGTGTACCACAGAATTGCTTTTATTCTGCATCACAAACTATTTAAAGCCTTTACCATTTTGTAGATTTTTTTCCCCACTCCTCATAAATAATGGCATTTTAAACCCGGATAGATTTTTGTTCAGGTTTATGATAATTACTTACTATGCCAGCTATAATAAATTGGCCTGAAGGATAAAACAAAACTAACTTTATGTGTCTCCCTTTCCCACACAATCATGGCAACCAAAAAAGTAAAAATAAAAAAAGGTAACGCTATTATAGATAAACCACTCATTAAATCACCAAACCTGTTTCCGGTAGTAGGTATTGGTGCTTCGGCGGGTGGGCTCGATGCTTTTAAAAAACTATTAAAAGCCATTCCCGAAGATTCAGGAATGGCCTATGTATTAGTGCAGCATTTAGACCCCAGCCACGAAAGTATGTTGGTAGAGTTGTTGCAAAAAGTTACGGCTATACCCGTATTAGAAATTGCTGATGATATTAAGGTGGTGCCCGACCATATTTACATCATCCCCAGCAATAAAATGATGATTGCCAATGATGGTGTGCTGGAACTAAGCCCCCGCCCTGCAAAAAATAAAAACGAACGCAATCTGCCTATTGACCTTTTCTTTACATCACTTGCAGAAGTGCATCAAAGCCATGCAATAGGTGTAGTGTTATCCGGCACTGCCAGTGATGGTACAATGGGATTGAAAGCCATTAAAGACCATGGAGGTATCACTTTTGCGCAAGACGAAGAATCGGCTGCGTATGAAGGCATGCCGCACAGTGCAGTAGAAGCCGGTGTGGTGGATTTTATTTTGCCGCCCGATAAAATACCACAAAAGCTTTTGGAAGTAGTCAATATTTTTAGCAGAAAAGATGTGGAAGAAATTCCGCAAAAGGATGAAGATGTGTTTAAACAAATTCATTCGCTGCTCCGCATTCGCAAGGGTACAGATTTTACTTATTACAAACAATCTACCATCCGCAGAAGGATATTCCGCAGGATGGCCATGAATAAAACCGAAGAACCTTCGGTTTATTTAAAATATTTGAGAGAAAAAAAAACTGAGCAGGATTTGTTGTACCAGGATCTGCTGATTCCCGTAACTGATTTTTTCAGAGACCTGAAAATTTTTGACAGCTTATGCAAATCTCTATTTCCGCTTATTATAAAAAATAAAAAAGAGGGTGAGCCCATTCGTGTTTGGGTGGCAGGTTGCAGCACCGGCGAAGAGGCTTATTCTATGGCTATCTGTTTTAAAGAATTGCTGGGCGACCGGTTTTCTCCGGACGGTTATCAAAGAGTACAGATTTTTGCTACCGACATCAGCGAACCGGCCATTGCAAAAGCCCGAAATGGCATTTATTCAAAAAGCGATGTAAAAGGATTAAGCGATGAGCACCTGAAAGAATATTTTACAAAAAATAATGGCGACTATCAGGCAAAAAAATCCATCAGAGATTTATGTGTATTTGCCCAACATAATTTTTTAAAAGACCCTGCCTTTAGCAAAATGGATTTTATTAGCTGCCGCAATGTGCTAATCTATATGGAGCCTTACCTGCAAAAAAAGGCACTCACCACTTTTCATTACGCCTTAAACCAAAAAGGGTTTTTGTTGCTGGGTAAATCAGAAACAACCGGCGGAGTACCGGATCTTTTTGCCGTGAGCCAATTAAAGGGAACTCCAAAAAACGATAAATTATTTAGCCGTAAAGATATTCCGGGCAGGTTTATGCCTACAGCAACCTTGCTAAGCGAAAAAAGTTTTGCTGATATAAATGTTAACAGCAAAAGCGATATCATCAGAACCGACTTTCAAAAAACGGCTGATGATATCATGCTGAGCAAATACACCCCGGCCGGTGTGGTGGTAAATGAAGCTATGGATATTGTGCATTTCAGGGGTAGTACCGGATTTTTTTTAGAGCCATCGCCCGGCAAAGCCAGTCTTAATTTATTAAAGATGGCTAAGGAAGGATTGTCGTTTGAACTGCGTAATATTTTGCACAAAGCAAAAAAAGAAAACACCACTGTAATAAAAGAAAATATTCCGCTGCAGGTAAATGGCATACAACACAATATTTCAATTGAAGCTATTCCATTACCGAATATTATAGAGCCGCATTACCTGGTGCTTTTTCACAATTTTTTATTACCTACCAACAAACAAATACCAACCGGTAATAAAAAAGCAACTACTACTTCCAAAGCTGCCAGTACAGCCAAAAATTTACGCATACAGCAACTAGAAAAAGAACTGGCACAAAGCCGCGAGGACATGCGAAGCATTACCGAAGACCAGGAAGCTGCCAATGAAGAACTGCAAAGCTCCAATGAAGAACTGCTGAGTGGCAGCGAAGAACTGCAGAGCCTGAATGAAGAAATGGAAACCAGCAAAGAAGAATTGCAAAGCACCAATGAAGAACTAACCGTGGTAAACCAGGAAATGATTGGGCTAAACGAGCAGATAACAGAGGCAAGAGATTATGCCGAAGCTATTGTATCCACTTTGCATGAACCGCTGCTGGTGCTTGATAAACAACTGCGTGTAAAATCGGCCAATAGTTCCTTTTATAAAATCTTTCAGGTAAACGAAAAAGATACAACGGGTAAATTAATTTTTGACCTCGGCAACAAGCAATGGAATATTCCCGACTTACGGGAACTGTTACAAAACATTCTGCCGCATAAATCAAAATTTGAAAATTTTGAAGTAACGCACAATTTTCCCAACATTGGCAAACGCATTGTATTACTTAATGCCTGTGAAATAATAAATAAAACGGGCAGCGAAAAATTAATTTTATTAGCTATTGAAGATATAACGGAAAAGAAAAAAGCACATCAGCTTTTAAAAAAAACCGGTCAGCACTTTCAGGAGCTGGTAAAGGGTTTGCCTGCGGCAGTTTACTCCTGCGATGCAAAGGGGCTTATCAATTTTTACAACGATGCAGCTGCAAATATGTGGGGACTTAAGCCTGAAATTGGAAAGGAACTTTGGTGTGGCTCCTATAAAATTTTAAACCCTGATGGCACGCCACTGCCTTTAGATAACTGCCCCATGGCTATAGCTCTTAAAGAAGGCCGTTCGATACTGGGTGAAGAAATTATTATTGAGCGGCCCAATGGTACCCGTTCTATTGTGCTGGTATATCCGCAAGCCCAGTTTGGTTTATCTGGCGAAATAACAGGGGCAATTAATATGTGTTTTGATGTCACAGAACAGGTAACTGCCCGTAAAAAAATTGAGGAAAGTGAACAACATTTTCGCTTGATGGCCGACCTGATGCCGGCTAAAATAAGTAATGCCGATACAGAAGGTAATGGGCTGTATTTTAATAACCATTGGTTGAATTTTACGGGGTTGAATTTTGAAGAACTAAGAGATTTTGGATATCATAAAATTATGCACCCTGATGAAATAGAAGAATTTCAAACCCGTTTTCAAAAGGCTGCGGAAACCGGAACAGATTTGGAAATGGAGATGCGGTTTCTTAATAAGAACGGTAAGTACAAATGGCATTTAAACCTTGCTTCCCCGGTAAAAGATGAAGAAGGGAATATTAAAATGTGGGTCAGCTCCGCCACTGAAATACAAAAAATAAAGGATGATGAACAGCTAAAAGGAAATTTTTTAAAAATGGTAAGCCATGAACTAAAAACCCCCGTTACTTCCATTAAGGGTTATGTACAATTACTATTAATGATGCTGAAAGAACAGGAAGTTACCCCTTCTTCATTTTTTGAAACTCCGCTGTTGCGTATTGAAAGCCAGGTAAAAAGATTAAGCAGGCTAATATCTGAGATGCTGGATCTTTCCCGTATAGAATCGGGCAAATTAGAATTACAAAAAGAATTATTCAGCCTGAAAGAACTATTAACGGAAACAGCAGAGGATATAAGATTTACCAATACCAATCATACTATTAATATTTCACAGGACTTTACTGGCACGGTATATGGCGACAAAGACAGAATAGAGCAGGTAATCATCAACCTTATTAATAATGCCATTAAATATTCACCAGATAATAATTTGGTAGAGGTACGGCTTTATAGGGAAAAAGATAACCAGGTAGCCATAAGTATAAAAGATAATGGAATAGGAATAGACGAGGAACATCAGCAAAAAATATTTAACCGTTTTTATCGTGCCGGTGGGCAAAGCGAAGAAAATTATGCCGGCTTTGGCATTGGATTATTTATTGCTAAAGAAATTATTGAAAGACATAATGGTTCTATTACGGTTGAAAGTAAAAAAGGGAAGGGCTCCATTTTTACATTTACTCTTCCATTAGAGAAGTAACATGAATAATGAAATTAAAACAAGGGGTAGCATTTTAGTAGTGGATGACGACCCGGATATAGGCACCATGCTAAAAATGATGCTGGAGTATAAAGGCTATGCTGTAACGCTGCTTAGCAATGCCAGTCAAACAGAACAAATACTATGCAAACAGCAAACAGACATAGTAATTTTAGATATGCTTATAGCAGGCTTAAACGGTACTGATATTTGCAGAACCATTAGAAGCAATCCCCTTTCTGCCTATGTGCCGGTATTAATGATTTCTGCACTTGCCGATGCCCGGAATATTTGTCTTGATGCCGGAGCTAATGATTTTAGTGCCAAACCATTTGAAATAGAAGAAATACTGACGAAGGTCAGAAACCTGATACCTGAAGTAAGTAGCCTTTAATGAAATTGACTGAGTTTTTTATAATAAAGCAAGTAATCTGTAAAGCTCTGTTTCTTCCAGCACCTCTCTTTCTGCCCTCCCCCTTATCTCTGTCCATTTAATTAACCGGATAAAGCCATCCGCAATTTCAATTCCCGTAATATCGCCATCACTAAAACAACAGCAGCCTGTATTAAAATAAGAAGGTTTCATATTCATGTAATCAACAGACACGGCAGCAAATTCTTTTTCCCTTTTTTTTATTTCATCCAGTAGTTTATCCAGCTGGTGCTGGTTATTTTCTTTTTCTGCTAACTGAAATTGTTTGTACAACCTCTCCAGATATGTTAGCGATTCAAACACCGGTTGATGGGTGTGGCCGGTGATCAGCAGCATATCCTTTTGTTCTGCCGCCCATTCATACATAATATGATTGTGCAGGGTTTTCTTCTCTGCATCATAGGCCGGTGTGTTAGGGTTAATGCGCAGCAATGCCTGCAATGGTGCCCATATATAAGCGACAAAGAACTTACTGAACCAGTTACCATCACTTTGTGCATCGCCCTGGTGGCCGTGGGTGAGAAAGATGGTCAATGGTGAATAGTCAATAGTGAATGGCTTATCCTCTTTAGTATTTGCTAACTGCTTACTGCCAACTGCACATTGCAAAACTACTCCTTCATATACTTTCACTTTTTCGCCAAACATATTTTTCAGGTGCCAATAGGCCCAGGGGCTGGTGTCCCAGTACAGATCATGATTGCCAAATATTTTTACATGCCTGTCATTCTTCAGAAATTTTTTCTCTGCTTCAAAAGTGGCCCGGTTCTTTTTCTTTACTTTCCAGATGCTGTTCTCCCACAGTTCTTCGCTATCGCCGAGGTTGATAAAATAAAAGCCATTACGGTTGTAGTGGTGTAATGCTTCCAGATAGTTCTGCTCTGCTTTTTTAAAATCATCGGCACCATTCCTGCCACCTTTATGCTGGTCGGAGAAGATGATGAACTTACCTGTTGACGGGTCAAAAGAAATCACCAGCCCTTTTTTGCCGGGATGTTTCCCTATATTTTCTGAAAGTGCTGATAAAGCAGCAAAGATTTTTTGCCGGTCAGGTTTAGAAGAAAATTTATTAACCGCCCACATTACCGGCCTTAATAGTATAAAACGGAGCAGGCGGTGCATAAGTGGTTATTTCACGGCTATCATGCTTATCTCCACATTTACAAACTTGGGGAGTGCAGATACCTGAACTGTTTCCCGGGCCGGAAAATCACTTTCAAAATACTTACCATACACGGCATTCACCTCTCCAAACTGGTTCATATCGGTAATAAAAATGGTGGTTTTTACCACATGGCTGAAATCCATCCCGGCTTCCTGCAAAATGGCTTTCAGGTTATGCATTACTTGGTGGGTTTCTTCCTGTATATCCCGGTTCTTTAGCTCCCCGGTGGGGGGGTCTATGCAAACCTGCCCTGAAATAAAGAGCATATTACCGGTTAAAATAGCCTGGTTATAAGGACCGATGGGGTCAGGTGCGTTGTTGGTTTTGATGATGGTTTTGCTCATTTTAATTTTTTGGGCTTTTTATCAAAAGGCGAAGTAGAAATTCAATAGAACGAATTTAGCTTTATACGTTTTCTTTGCAAAAAAGGATTATGAAGATTGTGGTGATAACCAATGATGATTTGAAGCAAGAACTGCTGGCACAGGGCATGGCAGATAGTGTGCAGGTGGAATGGCAGGAGGAACCAAATCTTGTTAAGGGTGCCGATGCATACATTGATTTATTATTTGACAATTCAGCTGAAAGAGCAGAACAATTAATAAAACTGCAACCGGCAGTAATAATTATAACTGCGGTTAATAATTCAGCAAGTGAACTGCCAACGGGTTTTGTCCGCATTAATGGATGGAATAGTTTCCTAAAGAGACCATTGGTGGAAGCAGCAATTACCACTTCAAACAAAGAAACAACAGAAAAAATTTTTGCCTGCTTTAATAAAACAGTGGAATGGGTGCCGGATATACCGGGTTTTATTACGGCAAGGGTAGTCAGCATGATTATCAACGAAGCATTTTTTACCCTGGAGGAGAAAGTGAGCACCAAAGAAGAGATTGATACAGCGATGAAATTGGGTACTAATTATCCTTATGGCCCGTTTGAATGGAGTTCAATCATCGGTTTGAAAAAAGTGTATGAACTCTTGACGGCACTGGCACAAACAAATTTCCGTTATACACCTTCCCCTTTATTACAACAGGAGGCTTTGTCTTAAATGAGTTTGATTTTAAATATTGATACCGCCATAGATGCAGCTTCTGTTTGTCTTGCAAAAGACGGGGTGCTGTTGCAACTATCCATTAATGAAAATCAAAAACACCATGCTGCATGGCTGCATAATGCTGTGGCCGCAATGCTGCAAAATAATAATTACAAACCCGCCGACTTAGCTGCTGTTGCAGTAAGTATTGGCCCCGGCTCTTATACTGGTCTGCGGGTTGGCTTAGCGGCGGCAAAAGGTTTATGTTTTGCCTTAAACATCCCTTTAATCGCTGTCGGCACATTAAAGGTGATGGCTTATTCAGTGAAAGAAGAAGCCAGCAATTTTATCTGCCCCATGATAGATGCCCGCAGAATGGAGGTTTTCACGGCGGTTTATGATAAATCGCTTCAGGAAAATATTTCAGCCCATGCCCTGGTGCTTGATGAAACCAGTTTTGCACCGCTTCTTTCTGCTGAAAAAATTCTTTTTTGCGGAACCGGCAGCAGAAAGCTGCAATCATTGCTTACGAATGACAATGCCACTTTTAGCAGCACCAG
Organism: Chitinophagaceae bacterium; assembly: GCA_031386125.1. Taxonomy (GTDB): domain Bacteria; phylum Bacteroidota; class Bacteroidia; order Chitinophagales; family Chitinophagaceae; genus JJ008. The sequence goes on along the minus strand of JANNCC010000358.1, from coordinate 1,612 downwards.
CAGTAATGCCTTTCATCTTGCCGTATTGTCACAGGTTTGTTTTGTAAAAAAAGAATTTGCCGACCTTGCTTACATCGAGCCGTTATATATTAAAGAATTTTATTCCCCTCCCCGCAAGACCTGAGCAAAAAATTCGTCTTATTTTGTACTGTGTAGATTGATTGCTAAAGCAGTATTAACAAATAATACCCCGAAAAATAGTTTTACCGGGGTAATTTTACCCCATACTTAATCAGCTGATTTATGAATAATTATTTGCTAATGCTGAATACTGCATCGGAAAATGGCACTTCGCTTAAAGTGGATCTGCTGAGTGTGAAAAAGGCGGCATTGGTACTCCGGGCAGTCAATCACAAACTCAGACAGCAGATTCTTAAACTGATTGACGAACATGGAAAAATGACTGTGACTGACCTTTATGTAAAGTTGCGGCTGGAGCAATCAGTTGCCTCTCAGCACCTGGCTATTTTACGAAAAGTGGGTTTTGTAAAAACCACCCGGGATGGAAAATTCATTTATTATTCAGTAAACATTACCCGCATACAGGAGCTTACCCGGTTTGTGGAAGATCTGCTCAACTAATTATCATTATTTTTCGTCAAACGTCCCCATGAACTATGCCGGGACGTTTTTGTTTATAATGAATTATTTTTGTACTTAGTTTTACCGTCGCCCGTTTGCAACGGCTAACTTTACAAGTTTTTAAATTATTCAGCTATGTACATCAAACAATTATATACCGGTTGTCTTAGTGAAGCGGCTTATTATATCGAAAGCAACGGTGAGTCGGCCGTTATTGACCCATTGCGGGATATTGATGCTTACCTGCAACTGGCTAATGAAAGAAAATCCCGTATCAAATATATTTTTGAAACACATTTTCATGCAGACTTTGTAAGCGGTCATCTGGACTTGAGAAAAGCTACCGGTGCCCCCATTGTTTACGGGCCTGGCACCAACACCAATTTTCCGATACATGTGGCAACCGATGGAGAAACATTTAAAGTTGGCGATTTAACCATTGAAGTATTGCACACCCCCGGGCATACATTAGAATCAACCTGTTATTTATTGAAAGACACTACTGGAAAAAATCATTGTGTATTTACCGGCGACACCTTATTTGTAGGTGATGTAGGCCGCCCCGACCTGGCACAGAAAGGTGCTGACATTACTATGAATGACCTGGCAGGTATGATGTATGAGAGCATTCATACAAAACTTTTTCCTTTATCTGATGAAGTGATTATTTATCCGGCTCATGGTCCTGGCAGCTCCTGCGGAAAAAATTTAGGCCCTAATACCCATAGCACTATTGGTGAAGAAAAAGAAATGAACTATGCGATGAAGGCGGCAACAAAAGAAGATTTCATCAAACAGGTTACTGATGGTATTGCTGCACCACCATTATATTTTCCTATCAATGCCCGGATAAATAAAGAAGGATATGACAGCCTTGATGATTTATTAGTGCAGGGAATGAGTGCTTTATCCGTTGATGATTTTAAAAAAATGATCCATGAGGAAGCGATTATATTAGATACCCGCCCTGCAGATGTATTTACACAAGGGTTTGTACCCGGTTCTGTTTTTATTGGTCTTGAGGGACGTT
>JANNCC010000311.1:0-20480 GCA_031386125.1 Chitinophagaceae bacterium | reverse complement strand
CACACTTCGGGCAGCAAGAAAAGAGGAGGTAGTCAGTCCTTGCCAGTTCAAAGTGCAACTGTTTAGGAAAAATTGAAAGAGCCAAACCCGGGTTTGGCTCTTTCGTTGGTTGCGAAGGGGAGGATCGAACTCCCGACCTTTGGGTTATGAGCCCAACGAGCTACCGCTGCTCTACTTCGCGGTGCAAAGGTAGCCGTATGAAGGTTATTTTCCAAACAATAATCATAGTTGAATTCAAGACATTTTTCTACTAAAAAACCGGAACAATGTTCCGGTCTCGGTAGTTGATGGCTATTCTATAAATATTTATACTAACCCTTTGAAACACTGCTGGAGCCACTGCTTTTAATAACTTTTATCTCACCAGTCCCTTTATATCTTACATCACTGGCGCCACTGGCCTGGGCAGACAATTCTCTATTGACAGTAATTTTTATATCGCTGGCACCACTTGCTCTTACATTACAAATATCAGTCGCCAAATCATAACCCTTAAAGTCGCTGGCGCCACTTGCCTCCACCGAAAGCTGGGAAGCCCTTCCGGTAACTGTAATATCTGATGCGCCGCTAAGGTCAACAGTTAATTTTTCTACATCAAGCTTTCCTTTAAAATCGCTGGCACCGGATTGATGGATAGAAAGATTTTCTGCTTTAAGAGTACCCGAAATAAATACATCACAGGCTCCGCTTACTTTCAACTGATCAATTTGTTTAAAAGAAATATATGCCTTTAATTTTTTATTACCGCTACTCCATGATTTCACATCACTGTCATATCCTATATAAAGAATACCGGCCTTTACTTCCACTTTTATTCTATCTCTGTGTTTTACTTCAGCAGCACTTACTGCAACAGCTTCTTCATTTCCTTGGCTGATGTACACATCAAATGCACTTGATACACTGATGCCGTGATAATCTTTAGCTTGCCTTACTTCGGCATTCGGGTCGTTTACTTGTTGGGCATACAAACCTGCAACAAATAATATCCCAATCAATAAAACTGATAGTTTTTTCATTATTTCTTATTTGACTTGTTAGATTTTATTTACTGAACCGCCAGTGCTTCTTTTAATTTCCTTTACCGCAGGGCTTCCTTTATACTTTATACTTCCACCTGTACTTGCTTTCGCCTGCAATTCTTTTTCTGCACTTACAGAAACAACAGCACCGGTGCTTACTTTTACATTACAATTCGCCGTAGCCATATCATCGCCTTTAAACTTGCTACCTGTGTCACCATCAATATCCAATTTACCAGCTTTACCTGAAAGGTTGATTTTTGAACCAGTATTCTGACTTATTTTCAAAGAAGCAATATCCACTTCACCATTTACCAATGCACCGGTATTAACTTCCATACTGAGTGATGCAGATTTCAGCACACCGTTAATTTTCACTTTAGCACCTGTTGTTACATGCAGTAAATCAAGTGTTTTATAGGATACATAAGCTTTTAGTTCTTTGTTTTCTTTTGTCTTATTAACCGCACCCATTTTATTCTCATAATAAATTTTAAGAATCCCATTCTCCACTTTAGTAACAATTTTGTCACGGAATTCTGTTGTTGCAGCACTTACAGCTACTTCTTCGGCATTTCCTTCTGTCAATGTAAGCTCAATGCCGGTGGCCACGTCAATGCCGTGATACCCCGAAACAGTTCTCTTTTCAGCATTGAGGTCGTTAATAATTGTTTGCGCAAAAAGGGCAGTGCCAGTAAAGGCAATCAATAGAAAAGAAAATAATAACTTTTTCATAAATGATGGTTTAGAGGTAGTACGAAGGGCGGCGTAGAAAAGTTACAGTTTCTTATAAATATTTTTTCCGTATTTTTACCGCAGTTCTTAGCCTTTGATTTAAAAGGCTTTAGTTTACAGTGTTCCGGGGTGTTTGTCCGCCTGATGGCTGAGACAATCTGAGATTAGACCCGTAAACCTGGTCAGGGTAATGCCTGCGTAGGGAGGTGAGCCGTTTTCAATGGCTCATAGTTTGACCTTTCTCATCAGCATTTCCCTCTTATTTTTTAACCGCTTAAAACTTAAAAAATGAAGAGGATTATTATGCTTGGTTGTTTTTGTATAACAACTATTGCAGCTTTTTCGCAAGAAAAACAAGAAACGAAAGATAGTTTTTATACATTGTCGCCGGTGGAAGTAAGAGCCGTAAGGGCTGGTGAAAATTCGCCGTTTACCAAAACTAACATTTCTAAAAAAGAAATTGCTAAAACAAATCTTGGGCAGGACATTCCATTCCTGCTGAATCAAACACCATCGGTAGTAATTAATTCTGACGCAGGTAATGGTATTGGCTACACAGGTATCCGCATTCGTGGTACAGATGCCACAAGAATTAATGTTACGCTGAATGGCATTCCTTATAATGATGCTGAAAGCCAGGGAACATTTTTTGTTGACTTGCCCGATTTTAGTTCCTCAACCGGAAGCATACAGATACAACGTGGCGTTGGCACTTCCTCCAACGGAGCAGGGGCATTTGGAGGCAGTATTAATTTTAGTACCAACGAAGTGAACAAGGATGCTTATGTAGAATTAAATAATAGCTATGGCTCCTTCAACACATGGAAGAATACAATAAAAGCTGGCACCGGTTTGGTGAAAGGCTTTACTACTGACATACGATTGTCCCGCATTAGCAGTGACGGTTTTATTGACAGGGCAAGTAGTGATTTGAAATCGTTTCATGTTACCAGTGCATACATTAGTAAAAAATCGTCTGTGCGGATAAATGTTTTCTCGGGTAAAGAAAAAACATACCAGGCTTGGAACGGAATTTCAGAAGCTGATTTAATTGCCGGCAACAGAACAACTAACTCCGCAGGAATAGAAAAGCCTGGCGAGCCTTACGATAATGAAACGGATAATTACACCCAAACACATTACCAGTTATTCTTTACTCATTTAATTGGTAAAAGAATCAGTTTCAACACAGCCTTATTTCTTACAAAAGGGAAAGGTTATTACGAACAGTACAAAGCCGAACAGAAATATTCCAGATATGGTTTACCCAATCCTTTTTCAACTGGCACACCAATTACTGAGTCTGATATGATACGGCAGCTGTGGTTAGACAATGATTTCTATGGCAATATTTTTTCACTACAATACAAAGACAATAAAACGCAGGCTACACTCGGCGGCGGGTACACCCGGTATGATGGATTACATTTTGGAAAAATAATTTGGGCTGAAAAAGGATTAACGGATATAAAAAACTGGTACGACCTTGATGCATTGAAAACTGATTTCAATATTTACCTGAAGCAACAAACTCAGGTTGCTATTAGCTGGAATTTGTTTTATGACTTACAATTTCACCATATAAAATATAATACAGAAGGCTTCCGGGATAATCCAAGTTTATCGGTAAAAAATAAATTTAATTTTTTCAACCCAAAAGTTGGTATCAGTTATAATAAAAATGGTTGGAAAGGTTATTTCTCTTTTGGTGTTGCCAATAAAGAACCTAACCGGGATGACTTTGAAGCAGGTGCTGCACAACAACCAAAACCAGAAAGGCTGAATGATGTGGAATTTGGCATAGAAAAAGTAAAAGCAGACTACAATTGGTCAGCTACTTTTTATTATATGAACTATAAGAACCAATTAGTGCTGACAGGAAAAATAAATGATGTTGGGGCATATTCCAGAACCAATATCCCTGAAAGCTACCGGGCAGGAATAGAGCTGCAAGGTGGAGTAAAATTTAATTCATGGGTAAATGCAACAGCCAACCTTTCTTTAAGCCAAAACAAAGTGAAAAACTTTATAGAGTTCATTGATGACTATGACAATGGTGGACAGAAAACCAATATTTTTCAATCATCTGATATTGCCTTTTCTCCTGCTGTGGTTGGTGGAGCCAGTATTAATTTTTTACCTTTTAAAAATGCAGAGTTGAGTTTATTGAGTAAATATGTAAGCAAGCAATATTTGGATAATACGGAGAATGATAATCGTTTGCTGAATGCTTTTTACACACAAGACCTAAGAGCTATCTATACAATAAAAAAGAAATGGCTAAAAGAAGTAAATATCATTGCGCAAGTAAACAATATTTTCGGCAGGAGGTATGAACCCAATGGTTACACTTTCAGTTATTTTGTTGGAGGAGAAACTGTGACGGAAAATTATTACTTCCCAATGGCAGGAATTAATTTTATGTTGGGAGTTAATATCAGATTGTGAATCCTGGGAAAGCAGTTATTAGTCAGGAGAAGGAAAACTCCTGACTGATGAATCTCGACTATAAACTCTTCTGGCTTCCAAACTTCGCTTGCCAGTCCAGCATACCACCAGTTACATTCCAGGTGTTTTTAAAACCCATAGCATCTAAAAACAAACAAGCCTGTCCGCTGCGGTTACCACTACGGCAATGGATGATAACTTCTTCTTCCTGTAAGCCATCCAGTTCATCTATCTGCATGGTTTGTATTTTGCCAAGCGGAATCAGTGTAGCACCGATATTGAACTCCGCATACTCATGCGGTTCACGGCAATCAAATAAATTTAATTTTTGGCCGGCATCCATCCGGGCTTTTAGCTCTTCAACTGTAATGTTTTGCATTTTTTATAATTATAAGTCAAGGGATGGCTTTTTATCAGCACTGTCGCTTTTAGCAGGTTTGTCCACTTGTAGCCACACATCTATTGTTTGTCCGGAACGGATATGTTGAATTCTTTTTTCTTCATCAAACCGCTCAGGATTCTGTTTATATATCCAGGCACTACAGGTATCAGTAACGTTAGCATCCGTTACAATAGCCCCTATCACTATACCGTTTGCTTCCAGTATTTCTTTAGCCTTACAATACTCCATACCTGTTATAACCGGCACGGTAAATTCTTTCTTCCCTACTCCATCTCCCAACACCAGAGAAATGGTGCTTCCTTTACGGATTTGTGCTCCGGGAGCAATTGGTGCTCCATTATAGTGTTGTTCAAGGATTGCATTGTGAGCAAAGTCGGGTTTGAAAGTGGTGTCGCCGATTTTCAAATCAAGGCCCTTTAATACCATTTCAGCATTGCGATAACTGTAGCCAAGCAGGTTTGGCATCTCCACTAATGGCGGCACCGCACGGCTGATAATAAGAAATATCGTACGGTTTGATTTTACCACTTCATCTGTATCTGGCAATTGTTTGATAACTGTCATCGGCTTTGCTGTATCAACATAGATGGAATCCTGTATCTCTACACCAAAACCGGCTTTCTTCAGAATCTTTTTTGCCTCTTCATAATTCTTACCCGTAACGGATGGCACTGTGCTTGCTTTACCATGACCTGTAAACCAACCTAAAGAAAGAAGGATGAGTGCAAAAATGCCCAGTGCCAATAAAATACCCACCAGAATATTGACCCATAAAGGACGATGTGTAATGAATTTCATTCGTTTAATTATTTGTTATCAATCAGCCGCTTTATCTATTCACTGAAACATTCCTGAACCAACTTAGTATAAAATTCTTTTAAGCTCCAGCCCATTGCTTTTACCTGTTGAGGCACAATGCTGGCCTCACTTTGCCCTGGAATCGTATTTACTTCCAGCATGTATGGCCTGCCTTCTTGGTCGTTATATATAAAATCAATCCGCACAACTCCCCTGCAATTAAATACTGTATAGATTTTTTTTGCTGTGTCTCTTATCTTATCAGCTATTGCTTCGCCTACTTCTGCAGGTGTGGTTTCTGTTGACTTGCCCTGGTACTTGGCTTCAAAGTCAAAAAAAGCCTTATCATCATTTGCTCTTACTTCTGTAAGAGGCAAAACAATAATATTCCCTTTTGATTTAAAAACACCCACGGTAAACTCTCTTCCTTTAATCATTTCCTCCACCAGTACCTGATCGTCTTCTTTAAAGGCCTTTTCTATAGCAAGCCCCAACTCATCAGATGATTTATCAACTTTTGACATGCCAATACTCGATCCCCCATTATTCGGTTTCACAAAAACAGGGAATTTTAAGGTGCTGGCAATTTCATCAGGGCTTCCGAAATTATCTTTTATCAAAATAGCTGATTTTGCCACCGCAATTCCTGCCATACCTGCCACCGCCACCGCATATCGTTTATTAAAAGTGATGGCAGATGTTGCTGCATCACAACCCGTATAAGGAAGTTTGAGTGTGTCAAAATAACCCTGCAATTTCCCATCCTCTCCCGGAGTGCCATGCATACCTATGAAAACAGCATCAAAATTTATTTTCTGGTTATCAATCTGGAGAGAAAAATCGTTTTTATCAATCTCTGTTTTGCGGCCGTCCGCCAATTCATAAAACCAGCCCTGTGGGTTAATATCAATTTTATAAACATTGAAAAGGTTCCTGTCAAGATTATTATCAATCGTAACAACACTTTTATACGAAATAACCGCTTCGCCTGAAAAACCGCCGGTCACAAGAGCTATGTTCTTCTTCATCGTTGTAGTGTAGTGGGTTTTGCTGTGCAAATATTGAAGAAAAAACTGTTTGTTGGAAATTTAGAATGCTAAAACTGACTTATTTCTTGCTTTGGGGTTATAATAAAGGTGAAGGCCGTTTCTCCTTCACCTTTTTACGACGGGAAATATCACCCGCCACTATTTCGGCAGCTTTCACTGCCTTATATCCTTAGATATAATTGTAAGTTACCAAATTTGAATCCTGACTGTGCTAAAACAGGCCAGAATTTATGCACAATCAGCAACGACTTAAATGTGCAATAACGCTTTTTTAGCCATCAATTGATCCACTGTTTCCTGGTACATTTCATCTGGCACACAACAGTCAACCGGGCAAACAGCTGCACATTGCGGCTCCTCATGAAAACCCTGGCACTCTGTACATTTATTTGGGGTGATGTAATATAAATCAACAGAGACCGGGGCATTTTTCTGATCTGCATCTACTACCGATCCATCCAGCAGGGTAAAAGAACCCTTTACAGAAGTGCCATCGGCAACTGCCCATTCCACACCACCTTCATAGATAGCATTGTTGGGACATTCGGGTTCGCAGGCACCACAGTTAATACATTCGTCAGTAATCTTAATAGCCATAAAAGTTTATTTAACGGGTTGAGACTTAGTTTTACAACAAATTTAATTATTGCTGATGAATTTACAATATCGTATTGATTTATTAGTCCGGCTGGGTCAATATATCTTATCTGACGATGAACAATGGGTACTGACCAAAGAAAGAGCCAGCAGGGAAAACGGTTGGTTTATCCCTGAATTTGTTGACCTGGCTACTGAAAATATTGCCCGATCATTCTTACAAAAAAGAATTCTACAATCCTGGACCGGGTCCTGCCATCTGCCAACTACCAACCTCAAACCGCAGACTGTGGGTATCGTAATGGCTGGTAATATCCCCCTTGTTGGCTTTCATGATTTCCTTTGTGTTTTTATAAGCGGACATAGGGCTGTCATCAAGCCTTCTTCAAAAGATCAGGTACTCATTAAACACCTGGTAGAAAAATTACAAGAATGGGATGCTGAAGTTAAAAGCCAGGTAGAATTTTCTGAAATGCTGAAAGGCTGCGATGCTTATATTGCCACCGGCAGCAATAACTCCTCCCGGTATTTTGCTTATTATTTTGGAAAGTATCCTAATATTATCCGTCGCAACCGCACATCGGTAGCGGTGCTGACTGGTGAAGAAATGACAGGAGATCTGGAAAAATTGGCAGATGATGTGTACCTGTATTTTGGGTTAGGCTGCCGAAATGTGACAAAAATTTATGTACCCCGAAACTATGATTTTATCCCATTACTGGAGGCCTTCAAAAAATATAATTACCTGGCCGACCATCATAAATACAAAAATAATTATGATTACAATCTTGCCCTGCACTTGCTGAATAAAAAATACTACATGACCAATGGTTCCATTCTGCTAATAGAAGATGCGGCCATTTTTTCCCCCATCAGCCAGCTGAATTATGATTTTTACAACGGAAATGACGACCTGACAGCCAAATTACCAACGGCACAGGACTTGCAATGTATTGTGGGCAAAAGCTTTATACCTTTTGGCAAGGGGCAGTGTCCGGCTATCAGTGAATTTGCCGATGGAGTAGATACATTAAAATTCCTTACAGAATTATAGATAAAGTGTAAAAAACAGTGAAGTACGGTATTTCATTTCCCCGTAAATGATAGTACTTTTAGAGTTGAAAAGAAGTACGAAAGACTTGGTAAACGATTTGTTAAACTAATTCATTGGCAATCAATTAAACAATTAGCATCGTTACTTTGTAGAGCAAAAATGAAAACTGAAAATAATTTTTACAATTTAAAATCTGACAAGAATATGAAATGGAAACAAATTTTACTGATTGTTGGAATCAGTGCCGTATCAGCCGTAACCAGTGTCTTTATTTATGGCAAAATTGCTGGTAAACAAAGCAGCTTTGTGCAAACAGCCAATGGCAATCTTCCTGTAAACTATGCTGGCTTTTTTGATAACGTAGCTGGTGGAGGTGACCCGGTTGATTTTACCAAGGCTGCAAACACGGCAGTTCCGGCCGTAGTTCACATCAAGACAAAAATTGCTGCCAAGAAAATAAACAATCAGCTTCCACGCAATAATAATAGCATGGAAGACATGTTTGAACAGTTTTTTAATAACAATTTCGGGCAAAGAATGCAGCCGGAACAAAGGGCATCTGGCAGTGGTGTTATCATCAGCGATGATGGTTATATAATTACTAACAACCACGTTGTTTCTAATGGCGGCGATGGTGTGGCTGACGAGATTACTGTTACCCTGAGTAATAAAAAAATTTATAAGGCAAGAGTAATTGGAAAAGACCCCAGCAGCGATCTTGCTGTATTAAAAATTGATGGTACTGGGTTTCCTTTCTTACTGTATGGCAATTCAGACAATGTGAAACTTGGCCAGTGGGTACTGGCAATTGGCTATCCACTTACATTAGAAACAACAGTTACCGCCGGTATCGTTAGTGCCAAAGGAAGAAATATCGGTATTAACAGACGTCAAAGCGAAACACCCATTGAATCGTTTATACAAACAGATGCTGCGGTGAACCAAGGCAACAGTGGTGGAGCTTTAATTACAACCGATGGCCAGTTGATAGGCATTAACTCAGCCATCTATGCCCCTACTGGTACTTATGCAGGATACTCATTTGCCATTCCGGTAAACCTTGCCAAGAAAATTGTAAATGACCTTATCAAATATGGCGATGTAAAAAAACCATACCTCGGTGTACAAGTGGCAGAAGATAAATATGATGCCGGCGATGGTGCTCATGTTGGTTCCGTTGCCAAAGACGGTGCAGCCGCTACAATTGGCTTACAAAAAGGCGATATCATTACCAAAGTAAATGATGCTCCTATCAACTCATGGACAGAATTGCAGGCAACTGTTTCTTCCTATAATGCCGGAGAAAAAATAAATATCACCTATAAAAGAAACGGAAAAGAAAATACCGTAGCTGCCACACTAACCGCTAAAACCGGTACGTATGACCAGTTAGCCACAATCAGTATTGGTGAGAAATTGGGTGCCGACTTAGAAACATTAGATGCGAAAAAAGCTCTGACCTATGAGCTTGAAGGTGGTGTGGTAGTAAAGAAAATAAAAGCTGGTGGTGCATTCAGTAAAACAAAAATGGAAACCGGCTTTATCATTACCAGTGTAAACGACATTGAAATTACCAGTATTGAAGAGCTTAGTCAGGCAATAAAAAGCCTGAAAGGGGAAACAATATATCTCCAGGGAATCTATACGGATGCCAATGGTGTTTACAGGTTTCCGCTCAATATGGATGAGATGCCGTAATACAAATGTGCTGATATGCTAATGTGCAAATTAAAAGGCCGCTTCGAAACGAAGCGGCCTTTTAATTATCTGATCTTTTTGTTTGATAAAAAACGCCTTTGCAATAGGCAAATTTTTAAGCCATTAGAGTTTTATTTTTCATACACAAGGTATTCCCAACCCTGCATTTCAAAGCTTTTCTCTGTTGTAAAATCATTGGCAGCACCGGAAAAAACGTTATTGTAAATTCCTGTCACATTTGAATCAATAATGTCAAACCGCAGACTCTTTGGTCTGGAAAGATTCAACACCACCAGCACTTCTTTACTTCCATTCTTTCGCAGGTAAGCAAATACATTTTGAGGGTCACTGGTTTTAATGCGGAAGGTTTGCACTGCAGGGTCGCCGCTACGAAGAGCCGGATTATTAGTTTTCAAATTCAGTAATACTTTATAAAAATCGTTTAAAGTATTGGTGCTAGTCCAGGCAATAGCATCTTTGTCAAAAAATTTTATACGTTTCGTATTGGGCAACTCCTGCCCGGAATATAATAACGGAACACCATTCCAGGTAGTACTAAATACAGCTAATGCTTTTGCCATATTATCATACTTTTCATACTCAGTACCGTTCCAGCTATTCTCATCATGATTAGTGGTAAACCATGCCCTCATCGTACTGTCTCCCAGGTCATCGTATTTTTTCAACACTGTTAGAAGTGTATCCAACGCCTCATGCTTTTTATAAAAATCTTCTGTTTTATGCATCCATGTCCAAGTATAACTGGCATCAAAAGCTTCACCGTATTCCGGTTTTTCGAGTTCATCGAATTCGCCCAACCAAAACAAAGGTTTTACTTCATCCAATTCTTTTCTTGCTTCTTTCCAGAAGTCAAGTTCTACCCAAAAAGCAAGGTCGCAACGAAAACCATCAATATCACATTCTTTTACCCAAAACTGCATGGCATCTTTCATGGCTTTTCTTAAAGCCGGGTTTTTAAAGTCCAGTTCAATAATATCATCCATGCCGGAGGCAATTTTGAAATCATTGGTAGCAGAATCTTTCAGAAAATAATCAGGGTGCTCCTTTGTCCAGATATGATCCCAGCCAGTGTGATTAGCGACCCAATCAATAATTACTTTAAAACCCATCTCATGCGCCTGCTTCACTAAGTTCTTAAAATCTTCTATGGTGCCAAATTCCGGATTGATAGAGGTATAATCAGAGCAGGCATAATAACTACCCAGCGAACCTTTCATATTCTTTTTTGCAATGGGTGTGATGGGCATGAACCACAATGTTTTCACTCCCATTTCTTTTAACCGTGGCAAATGCTGAGAAAAAGCATTGAAGGTTCCCTCCTCCGTGTATTGGCGAACATTTACTTCATAAATATTAGTGTTGTGAGACCAGTCCACAACTTTGAATCGGTTTATCATACTCCCGGTAGTTTTTTGGTTTTTAGTTTCATCATCCTTCTTCATCAGTTTGCAGGAGCCCAGCAACATTGAAAAAGAAAAAGCAAGCAATACATATCGCATAGTTCTAACTTTGGAGGGAAGATAATAAGAAGTTTCGGGTTTTGAGTGCTGTGTTACGGGTTGTTCTTTCACAAAAATCGTTCACTAATACCACGCAAAACCCGAAACGCTAAACCTCAAACAAAGTTATCTTTGCCCCCATGAAGTGTTTTGAAGTCCCGATTATTTACCGCAGCCCGTTGATTTCTGCTATTAAAAAGAAGCGGAAAGAAATGGACAAGATGAAAAAGGATTTCACTCCCACCCTGCTGGATTTTGGACCTTTACAAATTTACCTGGCCCGGCATTTTGGTTTTTGCTACGGTGTTGAAAACGCCATTGAAATTGCTTTCCGGACAGTAGAAGAAAATCCAGGCAAACGAATTTTCCTGTTAAGTGAAATGATTCACAACCCACAGGTAAATGCCGACCTGCAGGCACATGGCATTGTTTTTTTACAAGACACATATGGCAAACAACTGATTCCTTTTGATGAAATAACCAGTGATGATATTGTACTGATTCCAGCCTTTGGAACTACGTTGGAAATAGAAGAGAAACTAAAACAAATTGGCATTCAAACAGAGAAATATAATACAACCTGTCCTTTTGTAGAAAAAGTATGGAACCGCAGCGAGGCAATTGCCAAAAAAGATTATACTATCATCATTCATGGCAAACCCACACATGAAGAAACAAGGGCCACCTTTTCTCATGCAGCCTCGGGTGCACCTTCGGTGATAGTAAAAGATATTGCAGAGGCAAAAAAACTGGCCAAATATATAATCGGCGAGAAGCCGGCTGCTGATTTTTATACAGAATTTAAAAATCAGTATTCGGAAGGCTTTGATGTAACAAAAAATTTACAGCGAATCGGTGTGGTAAACCAAACCACCATGCTGGCAAGCGACACACAGGCTATTGCTGATTACCTGAAACAAGTGGTAATAGCCACATACCAAACAGAAGAATCCTTTGCGGATACAAGAGATACACTTTGTTATGCTACAAATGATAACCAGACGGCTGTTAGCGGTATGCTGGAAACCGATGCCGACCTTGCGATAGTTGTTGGCGGTTATAATTCATCCAATACATCCCACCTGGTAGAGCTGTGCGAAGAAAAACTGCCTACTTATTTTATTAATAACGAAGAAAAGATTTTATCCGCCAAAGAAATACTCCATCATAATTTTCATACGAAAGAAGAAATACTGACGGCAGATTTTTTGCCAGCAAATGAACCGGTAAGAATTTTAATTACCAGTGGTGCTTCCTGCCCGGATGCATTGGTGGAAGGTGTGATAAATAAATTGGTTAGTTTTTATCCCGCAACTGTGACAGTAAAGGAGCTTACAGACCAATTTCAATAGCGGAAACACATTCACTAATCACAATTGATCATTCACTCAATTACCTATACATCAACTCATAATATTCATTCGCCATTCTGTTACTATCAAACTGAAAACGAACATCCTGCATTCCATTTTTCATCACCTGGCGCCAGGTATTGTAATTGTCATAGTATAAAGGCAGGATTTCATTTTCTAAAATTTCATAGAGCTTATTCAAATCATATTCGTCCTGTTCATGTGTCGCCATATTTGCATAATCTGCTTTCGGCACCACAAACCCATTATGTCCATGATTAATAAACTCTGGTATCCATCCATCATCGGTTGAAAAATTTATGGCCCCGTTCATTGCTGCCGTCATACCGCTGGTACCCGATGCTTCTCTTGGCACCCTTGGATTATTTAGCCAGCAATCAGCCGCCTGTTTCATCCTCTTTGATAACCCAAGTTCATAACCTATCAGCACTGCTACATTTTTATGCCCTCTGCTCAGGTGCACCAATTGGTTGAATTCGCTGATGGCAGGATGGTCAACGGGATAAGGCTTACCAGCCCAAATAATTTGTACAGGATATTTTGTACTGCTCAATAATTTTTTAAATCTTTCTTCCGCCGTAGTAATCAAGCCTGCCCTTTTATAGCCTGCAAAGCGTCTTGCCCAAACTATAGTAAATACATCAGGATTAAATATTTTCCCGGTCTGGTCTGCCACTATTTCAAAAGCTCTTTTCTTCAGGTATTTTTTTCGGTCATCAATACCATAATCATCTCCCGCCTCTGCAAAACGATATAATTGTTTATCGGCCCAGTATCGCCAGTTTTGTGCATTGGTTATGGAAATAATCGGACAGATACCATCATACTTTCCCCACATAGCCCTTGACACATGACCATGCAATTGCGATACCCCATTGGCAATATGTGCAAACCGGAGTGCAGCCAGTGAATGGTTGAACTGGTCGCTGTCGTTGCTGTATAATTTTTTCACTTCATCAACCGTAAGGCCGCAGAAGTAACTCATCTTATGGCAGAGATAAATATCATGCTTTTCGTTACCAGCTTCTTCCGGCGTATGTGTTGTAAAAACCAATCTCTTTTTTACTTCATCAATATTATTTTTGAATTTATTGTAGAGATAAAATGCTGCTGACAAACCATGTGCTTCATTCAGATGATAGAGTTCAGGATTAAAACCAAGTACATCCATCAGTTTGGCACCGCCTACACCCAACAAAATAAACTGGGCCACTTTGGTAGCCACATTCGCATCATACAAACGGTGGGTAATGGTCTGCGATACATAATCGTTTTCCGGAACATCTGTTGATAATAAAAACAACGGGGCTGTTTTAAAAGTCTCCGGATTGAGGTAAAGCACTTTTACCCAAACAGGGTGCTCATGTATAGTAATCTGGAATTTTATCCCGGTGTCTTCCAGGAAACTGAATTGCTTTTCATTCCAGGCCACATCGAGTGTTTGGTCCTGGTGGCGTTCCTGATCGTAGTAGCCATACTTCCATAAAATACCAACGCCAACGAGGTTTTGTTTTAACTCATAAGCACTCCGCAAATGAGAGCCGGCCAAAAAGCCTAATCCACCACTATAAATCTTTAGCGGCTGATGGGTAGCAAACTCCATTGAGAAATAAGCGATTCGCTTTGCATAACGTTCTTCTACAGGATATGGAACTGAAAATTGGGTAAAACTCATAATGTGTTCTTTTTACACGAGGCCGCAAGATAATGGTTACTGATGAATAAAATAATCGAAAAAAAACTGTGTATTAGTTGAAGCTCATAGTAAATTCTATTTTATTCTTTTCCCTTCTGATTTTGAGTCTTTACCAGGCTTTACATATTTTTTCCTGGCAAAACTTCCATCAAATGCGCAGTTCAATCCACGTCGGGAACCACAACCCTCTTGTTCTTTCAGCGTAACAGCAGCAGAGCTAAAAATAAATTTCAGTATACAGGGGTCACCATCTTCCCTGTACTCAGCAGTGGTTGACGATTTAAGCATCGCCTCGCCTTTCAACTCGCCGGTGCATTCACCATTATTTTTTTCAAAATGAATAAAGAAGCTGATGCGGTCACTCCTGCGGCCATCCCTTACAGAAACAAGGTTCAGTTTACCGTTAGCATAATCAGCAGATAATTTATGCTTCCTCGGCAATGTATCTATTGGGTTAATCAACTCTGTTATCTTATCGGTCAGTGCATCCGTCATAATTAACATAAAATTCTTTGCATCGGTATTCAATACAAACACATCTTTTCCTTCGCTCTGTGTACCGTCTGCATTTTTCAGCATCACTGTTTTGGTGATAGTGTATTTTCTATCCATCACCACAGATTGAAGGGTGGCCTTATTATTATCTGGTCGTAAGGCTGCCATTGCTGCAACGAACTGTTGCTTGCTGTCAAAACTGAGAATGAAAACAGCCTTCTTATCATTAGTAACTGTTTTCACAAAAAGGTAGGTTTCTGCGTTGGGCACCTCCGCTTTTCCCATGGCATAAATTTTCGGCTTTACTCCTTTACCATATACTTTACTCAATACTGAATCAGGAACAAACTGGATAAATACTTTATGACTGATAAGCAAAGAGTCTTTGTCTTTTTTCTGTAAAATAGTATCAGATAACTGAAAAGAAAGCTTTACCGGCTGAAAGAACTCAATAAAGTCTGACACTTCCACCGGCTCTTCACCTGAGAGAGAGGGCTTCTTTTTGTCTTTGCAACCTGCAATAACAGCCAGGGATAAAAACAGGATAAAAAGCTTCTTGATAACAAGCATATTTTTTTAATTGGCGCACCGAAAGTAAGCGATTCCCGGCTCCCTGTCAACAGTAAATTTTGATGTTTCAGTTAAATATTTTAGTTTTGTCTAAAATTATTTTTAGCCATGTTGAATTATTCGACCAGCGAAGAAAACTATATTAAAGCCATTTTTCACCTGCAGCGGCACGAAGGCACTGTAACAACCAATGAACTGGCCAATGAATTAAAAACCAAGCCGGCCTCTGTTACGGATATGATGAAAAAGCTGAAAGTAAAAAAGCTATTGCACTATCAGCCCTACCAGGGTTTCCGGCTTAGCAGTGAAGGCAGTAAAGTGGCCTTGGGCATCATCCGTCGACACCGGCTTTGGGAATATTTTTTAGCGGAGAAATTAAAATTTAGCTGGGATGAGGTGCATGAAGTGGCCGAAGACCTGGAGCATGTCAGTAATAAAAAACTCATTGACAAATTAGACGAATTTCTCGGATTTCCAAGAGTGGATCCGCATGGTGACCCGATTCCGGATGCCAATGGTAAAATAGAAATCAGTAAAAAGATTTGCCTTACTGAATTGCCTTTAAGCATTCCGGCCACCGTAAGCAGTGTAAGTGATCAATCCAGCGAAATATTAGAACTAATGCAGCATAAAAAAATTGCCATCGGTACTAAATTAGAAGTAAAAAGGAAATTTGAATTTGACAATTCAATGGAGGTACGGATAAACCGGCAACCGGCATTTACTATTAGTGAGCAATTAGCTAAAAATATCTTTGTAACCTCACCCCTTGCCCCTCTCCCAAACGGAGAAGGAAAAAGGAATAAATAATTTATTTATTAATGGCCCGTAATAAACATGATTATGCATCGCTGAGTGAAGTACACCAGAGTGTGGACACTACCAGCCTGAAAAGAACCGGCTTTAGACGAGTCCTGGCTTTTTTCGGACCTGCTTATTTAGTAAGTGTGGGCTACATGGATCCGGGCAACTGGGCAACTGACTTGGCAGGTGGCAGCCAGTTTGGTTATACACTTATTTGGGTTTTATTGATGAGCAACCTCATGGCCTTGCTCCTGCAAAGTTTATCAGCAAGGCTTGGCATTGTAAGAGGAAGGGATTTGGCGCAAGCTAACCGGGAAACTTATCCAAAGTATATTAACTACGCATTATACGGATTAGCTGAAATCGCTATTGCCGCCACCGACCTTGCCGAAATTCTTGGTATGGCTATCGGTATTCAATTATTAACAGGGCTTCCGCTTATCTGGGGTGTTAGTATAACAGTGCTTGATACTTTTTTATTCTTATTGCTTCAGCGGTTGGGTATGCGGAAGATGGAAGCCTTTATAATTGCCTTAGTCGCTGTTATCGGTTTATCATTTCTGATTGAAATTATTTTAGCTAAACCTGACCTCGGCGAAGTGGTAAAAGGATTCAGGCCAAGCATTCCAAACGACACCGCATTATACATTGCCATTGGTATTATTGGTGCCACGGTGATGCCTCATAATTTATACCTGCATTCTGCATTGGTTCAAACAAGAAAAATAAAACGGGATGATGCGGGAATAAAACGAGCCTTGAAACTGAATTTTATTGACAGTGCTATTGCCCTTAATCTTGCCTTCTTCGTTAATGCCGCCATTTTGATTTTAGCGGCTACCGTATTTTTCAAAACAGGCAGAACAGATGTAGCAGAGATAAAACAGGCCCATGAATTATTAGAACCGATGCTAGGTTCTGGCCTTGCCCCTATCCTTTTTGCGGTTGCATTAATTGCTTCCGGGCAAAGCTCCACCATCACCGGTACATTAGCCGGGCAGATAGTAATGGAAGGCTACCTGAAACTACGTATTGCTCCCTGGATACGCCGCCTGATGACAAGGTTGATTGCCATCATTCCCGCAGTAATTGTGATTTTAATTAACGGAGAAGATAACATTGACAGTCTGCTGATATTAAGCCAGGTAATTCTGAGTTTGCAATTAGGTTTTGCCATCATTCCGTTGATACATTTTACCAGCGATAAAAAAACAATGGGCAAATTTGTTATCAAACCCTTTGTTATTTTTCTGGCATCACTTATTGCGGCCGTTCTCGTTTACCTTAATATCAGCATGGTAGTAGGACAGTCTGCTTCTTTCTTTGCTACATCCGGCAACATTATCTGGAAAGCAATTATTATACTGGGAGGATTATTTTATGTAACACTGCTATTGATTGCTATTTTTTATCCGCTGATGCGCAAAAAAACAGTGACGGCTCCCGTACAACTTCATCCGGAGGCTGTGGCATTAGAACAAATAGCAATTCCTGTTTATAATAAAATTGCAATCGCATTAGATTTCAGCAAGAATGATTTAAAATTGATCACCCATGCGATTGGACAAGGGAATAAAGATACCTCGTATGTGCTGATACATGTGGTAGAAAGTGCAGCAACAAGATTAATGGAAAAAGACACTGACGACCTGGAAGCAAGAAAGGATCAGGAACAACTGAACACTTATGTGCAACAACTAAAAGAAAAAGATATTACTGCCCTTGGTTTACTAGGGTTCAATGATAGAGCCAAAGAAATAGTGCGGCTGGTAAAAGAAAGCAATGCAGACATGCTGGTAATCGGTGCACACGGACACAGCGGTATTAAAGATTTATTGTACGGACAAACAATCGGCTCAGTTCGTCATGAGTTGAAAATACCGGTATTAGTCGTCAATGTTTAAAAAAATCTTAGTTGTAACAACTACCAACAATGAACTATAAACTATGACCAGTTTTTATATGCCCTTTCAGCAAATGCTTAAACCGGCTGAAGGTTTCCGGCTTGATGTTGAGATAAGAAGCTAAAAATTTTTGCGGCACCCGTTGCATCAATTCAGGATTACGGGTTACAAAATTCAGGAACCGTTCTCTTGGTGTCATTTTTACCAGTTGCATTTGCCAACGGTCTTTCAGCACCATTGCATACGTAATCAATAACCGGGCAAGGTGTTCCATCCGGGGAGAGGAAGCATACACTTTTTCCAGATCATCATGAGTGATGGTAACTACTGTTGTTGGCTCAATCGTTTCTATAAAATATTCTGAAGGAAGGCGGCTGTGAAAAGATTCCTGACATACTAATAAATGCCCCTCAAAAGATATCTGTGTATTTATTTGATAATGGCCTTTTTTGTAGTACTTGCGGGCCAATCCCTTAACAATAAAATTGAAATTATTTTCTACCTCACCGGCTTTTGTCAGCAGCTCTTTCTTAGCGAATTTTCTGACCTTGATAACCGGCAGTAATTGCTGTTCAAACTCAACATCTGTCAGTACAACAAACTTGCTCAGGTAATCCCGGAAAGGTTTGGTAGGATCCATGCGGTTCTTTATATTAAAAAGGTACGACATATCATTGATTTAAATCAAGTAGAGGTGAAATTTTTATTTTAATGGAAAATCGGGCAACCTGCCGCCTCCATCAAAACAGGCTGCTGATAATCCCTTAGTTTTGCAGCCCTGCTTTACCGCAACAGGCAGCTAATTCCATATTACTCATTAAAATAAGCAAGCAGCATGGCACAAAAGATTAACGTAGCCAACCCCGTAGTAGAACTGGATGGCGATGAAATGACCCGGATAATCTGGAAATTTATCAAAGAAAAACTCATTCTCCCCTACCTCGAGCTTGATATTAAATATTATGACCTCGGCGTGGAATACCGTGACCAGACCAATGACCAGGTAACCATTGACTCGGCCAATGCCATTAAACAATATGGTGTGGGTATTAAATGCGCCACCATTACCCCTGATGAGCAGCGGGTAACAGAATTTAACCTGAAACAAATGTGGAAGAGCCCCAACGGTACTATCCGCAACATTCTGGATGGCACTGTTTTCCGGGAGCCGATTGTTATCAGTAATGTGCCAAGATTGGTAACTAACTGGACAGCCCCCATCATTGTAGGCCGTCATGCTTTTGGCGATCAGTACCGTGCGACAGATACGGTGATAAAAGGGAAAGGAAAACTGACGATGACCTTTACTCCCGAAGGTGGCGGCGAAGCACAGGTGTTTGAAGTATTCAACTTTAAAGGTGATGGGGTGGCAATGAGTATGTACAACACCGATGAAAGCATTATCGGTTTTGCAAGAAGCTGTTTTAATATGGCTCTCAGCAAAAAATGGCCGTTATATCTTTCTACAAAAAATACTATCCTTAAAAAATATGATGGCCGCTTCAAAGATATTTTTGAAGATATCTATCAAACAGAATTTAAAGTGAAGTATGATGCAGCCGGCATTACTTACGAACACCGCCTGATTGATGATATGGTGGCCAGTGCATTAAAATGGAATGGCAATTTTGTGTGGGCTTGTAAAAATTATGATGGCGATGTGCAGAGTGATACCGTGGCACAGGGTTTTGGTTCCTTGGGTTTGATGACCTCTGTATTAATAACACCTGATGGAAAAACAATGGAAGCCGAAGCAGCACATGGCACGGTGACCAGACACTACCGTGACCACCAGGCTGGCAAACCCACATCTACCAATCCCATTGCCAGCATTTTTGCCTGGACAAGAGGTTTAGCTTTTCGTGGAAAATTAGATAGCAACCAACCATTGATTGATTTCTGCCTGGCACTTGAAGCTGTTTGCATTGAAACCGTGGAAGAAGGTAAGATGACAAAAGACCTTGCTGTTTGTATTCATGGAAATAAAGTGAAACATGGGGAGCATTATTTATATACAGAGGAATTTTTGGAAGCGATAGATAATAATTTACAGAAGAAATTAGGATAATCTCTTTTTTCTTTTAAAAACATACCGACCCCGGCTTTTATAAGTCAGGGTCTTTTTTTGCCGTTAACTTCAATTATATTCAGTGTGTAAAAAAATAATACTAAAGCAATCTGAAAGGCAGGGACTGTTAAGATGATGGCAGCATTTTTTTTGCAATGTGTAAGGACTGCATCAAACATGTTGAGCTTTGCTTCTTGTTTACTGTTCATAGTTTAAAGTTTTAAGTGTGAAAAAAAATAATAATAA
>JANNCC010000300.1:0-1911 GCA_031386125.1 Chitinophagaceae bacterium | reverse complement strand
CCCTTCTCGGCAATGGGCCATTGCCGGTATGGTTTTTCTTAGCACCAGTTTTGCCTTGTTTTTTATTCGCTTTTCAAACAAAATAACTCAACGCGGAAGCTCTAACATTATAAAATATTTTGGTGCTCTTGGTATGCTGTTTGGATTCTTGGCCGTGACTCCATACCATGACCTTATGGTAATGCTTGCAAGTACTTTTGCTTTGGTAAGTCTCTTTTACATTACCGTTTATGTCTTTAAATCAAATTTAAACTTGTTTAAAATTCTTTGCGTCCTTTGTCTACTGATATCATATATGTGCAATTATATCTACTACTCGGGACACTATATAGAGTATCTTCCGATCATGCAAAAAGTAAATTTTGCTTCTTTAACTATTTGGATTTTAGGACTCGAATATTTTACCACAGCCGAGGACTTTCAAGGACTTAAATAAAAAAAGGCATCCACAATCTTTGTTAAGATTGTGGATGCTCCTTAAAATATTTTTTATTCTGCTCCATCGCTTTGCCCTCTCGCTATAGCATAGGCACCTATTTTATTACCGGTAAGTATACCCATTTCGCAATCGCTGCGAAAGTGTATAGCTCCATACATACGTGACACTGAGGCTTCTCTTGCCATATCTGCATAGGCTTCTGCCCTGTCGGGTATAATATAGCCCAATACTGTTGCAGCAGCACCACTAAAAGTACTGTGCCCTGATATATATGCCGGAAAATTAGGCAGCCCAATTCCTGTTTTTATTCGGGAATCTATCTGCATCGGCCGTGGATTAAAGTAAAAATTCTTTGCATCCCAACAGGCAATACCGGCATCCATAATAGCCATATTTAACAAAGCCATATTGCGTGCCCACCTGGCTTCGCTAAAACCTTGCTGTGCAAAATCAGTGGCAGCAATATAATTCCAGTGGCCAGGAGGTGTATATGTTCTTAAACCATCTGCCCAAAAATCAGCTATAGCCAATTGCTCCCTGGTAAGGTTTTTTGTTATCTGGTAAATTTCTTCTGTTTCATCTTTAAATTGTTGTGAACTTGTAGATGGTGGCGCAGGAGGCCTGATGCTTGTAACCATTGTTAACGAATCGAACAGAAATGCTTTAACTGCTCCATATGCCGGCAACATAGGTGGGCGCTCCGGCGTTTCCTGGCTTATCCAGGGCGTTTCTTCCCTGGCTATACAATCTTCTTTCATTTTTGCCCAAAGCGTTGCATTTCCGGCAGCAGCTCCTGCCCTGTCGGTGCGGGCACGTGTAACAAATTTTGCGGCTATTAATTTTCCCAATGCTTCACCGGCGTCCAGGTCGCTTCTTACATTAGCGCCCGCAATAAAACTGGCCCTTTTATGTTCTTCGGCACGTTGGTTAATGTAATCTTGATCTCCGGGAAACATCAGTTTTAATATTTCAACACTCACACCCAGTATAGTTGCATCTTCGCTCGGATAAGATGGCAGTGTCGATTTTGGCAATAATGTCTGAATAGTGGTGTCTACACTAAAAGGTGCCGCTCGGTTATACTGTTGTTTGTAAAAATATGCCCCTATACATGCATCATATTGTGCAGCACTTAAATATGCATACGCCCTTGCAGCATACGGAGGATTGGCAAAGGGAAAAGTTGGATACGCCAGAGGATTGTTGGCACTTGGAAAAGGGTAGCTGCCATCCTCATTTTGATAGGGCGGCAGGTTATGCAGCGCTACCAGTTCGCGCATGATCTCATTCCAGCGCAATACAGCACCAGCTCCCCAATATTCAACAAGCTTCCTTTCCTCAACTGTAATCTCGTTTTGATAACTTTTTATTTCATTGAGCTGAAGAATATAGTTGGGTGAGGTGGTGGCAATGGGCGCCGCACAGGCAAACTCATTGGCAGCGGTCAACAGTATCGGTTTCCAGGTACCTGC
>JANNCC010000258.1:0-14001 GCA_031386125.1 Chitinophagaceae bacterium | reverse complement strand
TCCTTCTTCATTCTGACAGATCCTGCATTTCATGTTTTTTTCTTTCTGAAGCAAACTTCAGGAAAATATTCTGTAAATGATCTGTTTCGGGAATCAGAGTTGAAGAAGTTGAGAATAGTAAGCCATTGTCAGTATGTTGAGAAAATTATGGCTTTTATTTCCCATTCACATTTTTGGAGTTTGGTTATTGTTTTGATTTTTCCACCACCTGTAAGCCACAAACCCTGCAATTGCAAAAGGCGCAAAGGCAAGATATAGAATGCCGGAGTTCATCCCTTTGGCAGGTTTTTCTCCCAATTGTTGCATTGTTTTAGTACAGATAGAACACTGGGCAGAAGAGTCAATGCTAATTAATGAATATTGAATAGTAAACAGCAATATCAATCCCCACTTTTTCATGCCTGTTTTTTTTTGCAAAAATACGATGGTTTTTATGTTGCTTTTCTCTTTTGTTCAAGACAATTTTGGGCTATTTCATCAAATCGTCGTCCCCACAGTTCCCAGGCAAGTTGCTTTTCATAATAAGTCCTGCTACTTTGCTTTAACGCTGTAATTCCGTTCGGGTCATCCAGAATTTTTTTTATCTGATCAGCATATTCTTCTCCTTTTGCTTTGATAGGTAGTTTATAACCGTTGATGCCTTCTTTTATATAGGTAGTTACACCACCTGTATCGGTTGTAATAGAAGGAATACCATACGCAGATGCTTCGCTGAAAACCACACCTGCACATTCGGCACGGGTAGGGAGCAGTAGAAAATCAGTTTGCAGGAAAATTTTGTGCAATTGCTGAAAATCTTCTTCTTTGTTTTTATCCAGGAAGGGAATAACTGTAACTCCTTCATCCCCTGTCACATCATAAGGAGGAACACAACCAATAATGTACAGACTGGTATTAACTCCTTTTTGTTTTAACTGGTGAAAAGCTTTGAGGGCTATATCGCCACCTTTTCTATCCCATTCCACTCCGAGAAACAACAGGTTACAGCTACCGGTTGCTTTCTGATTTATTTCATCTGCCGAAGGAATGATATCCAGGTTGGCACCGCAGGGTACTACTGAAATTTTATTCGCACCAATTCCGTAGTCATTAACAGCAGAATTTTTATTCCAATCCGAAGCCAACATGCAATGGCAGGCTTTTTGAAAAGCATATTTGTCCAGTTCAATTCCCTGCCGTGTATTATAACTGGCCAGGTTGCTGAAGTAAGGATAATAACCCTGAAGCTGCTGAAAAGTAGCATCCGTCATATAGATAATGGGAATATCTGTTTTGATATAAGCTATTAGTTGTGACGAGGCAGAAACAAATAAAATATCTACCGGTCTCTTTTTCAGATTGTTTGTGAGTTGTTTGCTGAAATATTTTGCATAGGCTTTCAAAAATTCGACAGCAGTTTGCTTTTTAAACAATTTTTGGTTAAAACTTTTTTGTGTAGTTAGCCACTCCTGCAAAAGTTTTGGAAGCTTGTATTGAAAAATTTCAACCTCTCCATACTTCTTCAGTTGCTGAAGTGTGTAATAGCTTGTACCCGACCATGTCTTTTTATCCGTTGGGTCATATCTTGCAGCAAAACCGATTTTCATTATTTACTTTTTTACAAAAACCTGCGGGCAATCAGGTTGTAAGTAGTTGCTTCCTTCCTGATACTTTCTTCAGTAAGCTTTGACATATATTTTTTCCAGGCAAATGACTCCCATAAATGATGAAGGTACGCTTCGGGGAATTCATTTACTTCCCCGAACATTGATTTCAATCCCCCCTCATTATACAATGGGTAATGAAATGCATAAGGACTCAGTTGTGTTATGTGTTGTGGATATTTTTGTGCCAGCCCTTGTGGTACCAGCACCGAATGTTCGTTCCAGTATTTATCTCTTCCCTCAGACCGGAACGTTTTATATTCTTCTAACCAACGATTTATAAAAACACTATTCTTTTCAGAAAGCAGAACAGCATTGCACAAACCAGTGGAAGTTATTCCTTCTTTTTTTATCCATCCCAGTTTGTACTTGATTTGTTGCCGCCAGTTTTTGGGTACGTATTCCGGCTTTAACTCCTGGCCTATTACAAAAGAATTGGATAATAAATCCGTTAATGGTTTTACACTAATTGTATCAAGGTCAAGATAAATTCCTCCTGTTTCTTTAAGTGCCAGCAATCGGATAACGTCTGCTTTATGAGCAACATGGTAAAGCGGCCTTCCCATAAAGGAATCGGGAGCAGTAATTTTTTTTAAGGTTAATAACGACTTTGCTTTTTGCCACCACTCTCCCTCGGGTTCATATTCATAATGCAAGTATGCTGCATCGGGCTTATTCAATTCAACTGCCGACTTTGCCGATAAGTAATGGATCAGCGAAAATGGCTTCCCCCCAAAATCTTTGGCCATTCCAAAAACAAAATGTAGAATGTTAGGAATCATCGGTAATTAAATTGATTATAAATCTAAATAAAGTCTTACGCAAATGACATAAAAATACCGGCGGATTGCCGGTATCTAACAACTTATTTCTTTTGACAATGATTATACAGCCTCCGTTTCCATTTTCTTCTGCACTTTCTTCCTCTCATCTTCGTTCAGTATCACTTTTCTCATCCGGATGAAATTCGGTGTCACTTCTATACACTCATCCTGCTGAATGTATTCCATGCACTCTTCCAGTGTCATCAGTATTTTGGGAGCAATCCTTGTATGATCATCGCTGCCACTGGCACGGTGGTTGGTCAGTTTCTTTGGTTCCGTAGCATTCACCACCAGGTCACCTGGTTTAATGTTTTCTGCAATAATTTGTCCGGCATATACTTCTTCTGCAGGATCCACGAAGAAGCTTCCTCGGTCCTGTAATTTATCTATTGAATAGCCAGTTGTCTTTTCTGTGTTCTTCGAAAGCAATACACCATTTCCTCTTCCGGGAATAGGGCCTTTCCAAGGCTTGTATTCAGTAAAGCGGTGTGCCATTACTGCCTCTCCGGTAGTAGCCGTCAACATTTGTGTACGCAAGCCAATCAATCCCCTTGAAGGTATTTCAAATTCTAAATGCTGCATTTCGCCTTTGGTTTCCATGATCAGCATTTCACCTTTGCGACGGCTTACCAGGTCAATTACTTTGCTGGCAAATTCCTGCGGCACATCCACCACCAGATTTTCATACGGCTCACATTTCTTGCCGTTGATTTCTTTTACAATTACCTGCGGCTGACCTACGGTTAATTCATATCCTTCACGGCGCATTGTTTCAATCAGGATGCCGAGGTGCAGAATACCACGACCGTACACCATCATACTATCGCCTTCTTCGCTATCTTCTACTTTTAATGCAAGGTTCTTTTCTGTTTCCTTCATCAGCCTGTCCCGCAGGTGCCTGGATGTAACAAACTTTCCATCTTTACCAAAGAATGGTGAGTTATTTACAGAGAACAACATGTTCATGGTTGGCT
Source organism: Chitinophagaceae bacterium (assembly GCA_031386125.1). Lineage (GTDB taxonomy): Bacteria > Bacteroidota > Bacteroidia > Chitinophagales > Chitinophagaceae > JJ008. The sequence continues at coordinate 10,560 of JANNCC010000258.1, read as the reverse complement.
CATCCACACTGATAACGGGTAATGCTTCGGGAGTTTCAGCATCAGCCAGTGTATCTCCGATATTAAATCCTTCAATACCTACCACAGCACACAGGTCACCAGCTATTACTTCTGTTACTTTCTTTTTACCCATTCCTTCAAACACATACAGCTCTCTCACTTTTGTTTTTTTAATGCTTCCATCTGCCTGCATTAAAACAATATTCTGTCCTTCATTCAGCACACCACGACTTACTTTACCTATGGCAATACGGCCAAGGAAAGAAGAGTAATCCAATGATGTAATCTGCATTTGCACCGGCCCTTCATTCACTTTTGGCGGCGGCACATATTTTACAATACCATCCAATAAAGGCTCGATGCCTTCAATCTGTTCTAAAGAATCATTAAACCAGCCGTTTTTTCCCGAACCATAAAAAGTAGGAAAATCCAATTGTGCTTCTGTTGCATCAAGATTGAAGAACAACTCGAAGATGGCATCATGCACTTCATCAGGGCGGCAATTCGGTTTGTCCACTTTGTTTATAATAACAATCGGCTTCAGGTTCAACTGAAGAGCCTTCTGTAATACAAATCTTGTTTGCGGCATCGGGCCTTCAAAAGCATCTACCAACAGGCAAACACCGTCTGCCATTTTCAATACCCTCTCCACCTCACCACCAAAGTCGGCGTGACCTGGTGTATCGATAACATTGATTTTTACATCCTTATATACTACAGAGGCATTCTTACTAAAAATAGTGATGCCCCGTTCCCTTTCCAGGTCGTTGCTATCCATTATCAGGTCACCGGTTTCCTGGTTATCCCGAAAAACTTTGGTGGCATGTAAAATTTTGTCAACCAAAGTAGTTTTACCGTGGTCAACGTGGGCAATAATTGCGATGTTTCTTATTTCCATAAACTCATTTTCAAACGAGCGGCGAAGGTACTGAATTTAAGCGGGGAGAGCAAACGAATCAGGCATTTAATACAGGCTTAACAGGGTTTAAACGGGAGATTTGCAGTAGTTTTATCAAAAAGGCATATGAAATTTCTCAAATGGCTCGGCATCATCCTTTTAATCTTGATTATCGTTTATTTTTTAGGGCCACAACCTTCCCCTCCAAAATTCGCAAAAGATCTTCCTGTAATGCCGATGGAAGCATCCGCTTTGGAACAATATTTAAGCAATATCGAAGCACAACACAAACTGAAACCAGATAATGAAGCCAGAATTTTATGGCTCAACGATTCGTTGAAAGAAAGAACAGAGTATGCTGTTGTTTACTTGCATGGTTTTTCTGCCAGTCAGGAAGAAGGCGACCCGGTGCATTATCAGTTTGCACAAAAGTTTGGATGCAATTTATTTTTAGCAAGGCTGGCAGAACATGGAATAGATACCACAGAGCCCCTGTTGAATTTTACAGCTGATAAAGTATGGAACTCTGCCAAAGAAGCCTATGCTATTGGAAAAAGGTTAGGCAAAAAAATAATTCTGATGGCGACATCCACCGGTGGCACACTGGCGTTGAAGTTAGCGGCAGAATATCCCGATATTGCCGGGTTAATATTATTGTCTCCTAACATCGCCATCAACGACCCTAACGCCTGGCTGCTGAATAACCATTGGGGATTGCAAATTGCCAAAATGGTGAAAGGAAAATACAATACAGCAGAAGATACCACCGCCTTGTATGCACAATACTGGAATAATAAATACCGGATAGAAGCTACGGTACAGTTAGAAGAACTGCTGGAATCAACGATGAAGGAATCCACTTTTAAGAAAGTAATACAGCCTGCGTTAATGTTGTATTATTATAAAGATGATAACAACCAGGATAAGGTGGTAAAAGTGACGGCAATGAAAAGAATGTTTAACCAAATCAGTACTCCCGATAGCTTGAAAAAAAAGGTGGCATTACCCAACACAGGCAATCATGTGCTTGGCTCTCCTATCAAATCTAAAGATGTGCAGTCCGTGCAGAGGGAGTGTGAAAAGTTTGCGAGGGAAGTATTGCATCTTAAGGAAATAGGTCAATGAAAAACGCCGTCTCGCTTCCTTCGATAAACTCAGGATGGCGAAACGGCGGGCATTGTGGTGGATTTTTCAAATAAATTTAATGAGGGTTCAGCTTTTCATAAGGATAATTGGCTTAATGCTTTCAAAGGATAATTGATTTAAACGGCTTCAAAGGATACAGATACTGACTGGACGGTCTTTCAATGCTTAATCAATCTTAGCTTAATCGTTGTTTGCTGACACAAAGAAAGGGCAGCCGCCTGCTGTAAAAAATAGAATGATTACTTATTCTCCTGTCATTATTATCCCCTCATCGATGTAGCATTTTGCCTACAATTGCGCTATCGTTTGCGTCGCTACTGTTCAGAATGAAACAGTTGTGTGGTGAAACAGTTTCGTTTCCCCCACATTTCCTATCTTCCTTCTTCAATTGCCTGCTATGCACAAATCAAAGATTGCCGGTATCGGTATGTACGTTCCGGCTAATGTGGTTACCAATAACGATCTGCTGAAATACATGGACACCAGTGATGAGTGGATACAGGAAAGAACCGGCATTAAAGAACGCCGCTATGCCCATCGCACTGAAGAAACCACCACCACCATGGGAGTGGAAGCTGCCAAGATTGCCGTCGAAAGAGCTGGCATCACCCCGCAGGATATAGATTTTATCGTTTTTGCAACACTAAGCCCCGACTACTATTTCCCCGGCTGCGGTGTATTGTTACAACGAGCTATGAAGATGAATGAAATTGGCGCATTGGATGTTCGTAACCAGTGCAGCGGTTTTGTGTATGCACTAAGTGTGGCTGACCAGTTTATAAAAACCGGTATGTACAAAAACATATTGGTGGTGGGTGCAGAGAAACATTCGTTTGGGTTGGACTTTACTACAAGAGGCAGAAATATCTCCGTCATTTTTGGTGATGGCGCAGGTGCAGTTGTGCTACAGCCAACTGATCCTTCAACAAGCTCAGGAGAAAATCAGGGGATTCTTTCAACTCATCTGCACAGTGATGGGGAGTCGGCAGAAATACTGGCGATGTATAATCCGGGCACCCATGCCAATCATTGGATGGAAGAAAAATATGCTGACTTTGATGAAGCAGAGATAGGTAAAATGTTTTTTAGTCAGTCGATGCTTGATAAGGAACAAATTTTCCCCAATATGGATGGCCAGGCCGTGTTTAAAAAAGCTGTTGTAAAATTTCCTGAAGTAATAATTGAAGCACTGGCTGCTAATGGCCTCCAGACTACTGATATCAATATGCTTATCCCTCATCAGGCCAACCTGCGCATTGCACAGTTTGTTCAGCAAAAATTAAAGCTGAGCGATGATCAGGTATATAACAATATTCAGAAATATGGCAACACTACTGCCGCTTCTGTTCCTATTGCCTTGTGCGAGGCATGGGAGGCCGGAAAAATTAAGGATGGTGACCTGATTTGCCTGGCTGCTTTTGGAAGCGGATTTACCTGGGGCAGTGCCTTGCTTAGGTGGTAACCACATTCTCTCATTTTCACAAATAAGAAGAGAATTGCAGCAACATTCATCATTAACATGGCATGATTATTTAATAACTTAACAGCATGAAAAGCTTTGTTACCATAATTGCCTTATTAATGACAACACTGTTTGCCGGGGCGCAGAATAGCTGGAAAATCTCTCTGAACAAAAAAACTGTGCTTACCAGCAACGAGTCAAACGAATTGCTCAACACAAAAAAAATTAAACAGACTGATTGGAAAAAAAACGGTTACCTGGAAGTCAGTTATAAAGAAACCAACCACAGCACCTGGCTCCACTCATTGCAGTTTACTGATGAGCTGGGTAATCAATTGCTGGTAAAAGACAGCGTTATTGCTGCCAAAATACCAATCGCAGTCCTCCGAAAATTATTTGCAGGAAAAAAACAGTTAAAAATCTACATGATAATAAATCCGCCTAACCCGATGATGGGAGCTCCCTCCCGTATGTTACATTTGGGGACGCTACGGCTTCCTTAAAATATGCGAAATATCATTTATATCATCAATCCTGTTTCCGGAACAAGTGTCAAAAAAAATCTGAAGCGGTTAATTGAAAAGAAAACAACTGAGCAAAAAATTTCATTTCAGATATTCCCATCGGTAGCCAGTGGTGATTATTCTTTTCTTCAACCTATAATTAAAGAGCAGGAAATAACTGATGTTATCATTGCCGGAGGTGATGGTACCGTGAGCCAAGTGGTAAGCAGCCTGATGAATTGTGCTATTAATTTTGGCATCATTCCCTGCGGCTCCGGAAACGGGTTGGCTTTTACGGCAAAAATTCCAAAACAACCGGCAAAGGCATTAGATATAATCTTCGCCGGCAAATCTTCCGTTATTGATGGCTACTACGTCAATGATCATTTTGCCTGTATGTTATGCGGTCTTGGATTTGATGCAAAAGTAGCCCATGATTTTGCGCAGCAACCTAAAAGAGGGTTGGCTACTTATGTAAAACAGGTAATCCGGAATTTTTTTTCTGCCAAAGCCTATTCGTTTGAATTAGAAATAAGAAAAACGAAATTTCAAACTACCGCTTATTTTATCAGCATTGCTAACAGCAATCAGTTTGGAAATAATTTTACCATTGCGCCACAAGCAAGTCTTAGTGACGGCCTTTTGGATATTGTAATTGTCACCAATCAAAGCAAACTCAGTGTGCTGCTGCAAACATTAAAACAAATTCGGGGAAAAAATAAATTGCAAACCGAAGCTGTTGAAGAAAAGAAAAAGGGAGTTATATATTTTCAAACAGATAAGCTCAGCATCCGCAATCTTTCACAAGCTCCGTTGCATGTTGACGGCGACCCGGCCGAAACTCCTTCTGCATTAATTATTGAAGTAAAGAAAAAGTGTTTCCGGCTTATTCAACCTTAACGGAATCCCTCCTGGTTGATAGTTTGAATAAATCCAGCGTCTTTTTAAAGCTCTCCTGGTTTGATAATGAACGGATAGAAGACATGATGTCTTTTTCTTCCCGTTTTGTGAGATGAAAATTCAATGCCGCTTTATTTTCTTCGTTGTCTGCTGCATACTGAAAGGCAATTTTATAGACAGGACTTCCACTGCGGGTAGCGTAATAGTTCAGCATATCATTTTGAAAATACTCCATCATCTTAAACCAGTTGTGCTGCAGCAAGAGGAATGGCTTGGTGACATGGTCACTCATATCATCTGATAAATACGGAGCTTCCCAACCACCGGCTTTTCTGTCTCTTATTTGCATAACCAGTACACCGCTGGTATTTTCTTTTATCCAGTCTTCAAAAGAGACTAGAAAGCGAAGGGTGGTTTCCTGTCCGAAGTTGTCCCGCAGGCCTGCATCCATCACATCTATCACCGGATTAGAAGGCAACCATACATTGGGCAACACAATCGGGAATGTTGCATTCATCCGCATGGCTGTCAGCATACGGATGCTATAAGGATCCTGTTTGGCAAAAAAAGTAGTGAAGTCAACTGCATCCGGGTCAATAAACGGAATCTTGGCAGTATCCTGCGGCGCCTGCATCATAAAGCGGACGGGCTGTGTGCTGATTATCATTTTGCGGCTGTCCCTCGTTACCACTGAATTAAAAAACATCAATGGTATGTTTGCCGCTTTCTCATCTGTTACGTAATCCTTTAGCTGCTTATTTAAAAATCCCCTTGTATTGCTATTGAGTTTTTGTTCAAAAGCATAGCCCCTGTCTTTTACATACTGGTAAGGGCCTACTTTAAATTTTTGAGCCGGGGAAATTAAATCTCTTGCAAAAAAGGAAGTGAATATTGGATTTAACAGGTCGCCAGCAATATCATCCACATACTGGTTATCCTGCAGATTGATATTTTGCCCCTGTTGTCTGCGTAAATACAATTCCCTGAAATAGGCAGCACCAATCATTCCCCCTGATGCACCGTTGATTAAAAAAGTCTTTTTAAAGATGCCGCCTTTGGTAATACTATCGAGATGTTGCAACACACACATTGTAAAAGTGGCACTACGATGGCCCCCGCCGCTGGTATTAATCAATACCAGCAATGGTTTATCGCTATCCTGTTTTTTCTTCCAGGTATTTAATATGCCAATCATGTTCTGCTTATCTGCTTCTACATTTTTTTTATTACAGAGAGCCAGCAGTCCTTCTCTTGTATAAGATGGCCTTTCAGTTTTATTCCAGTAGTTAAGGCCGTAAGCTTTATTGCGGGGGTCAATCAAATCAAACTTGTAAAACACATTCAGCAGCAATACCAAACCAATCAGGTAAGGAATACTCCAGCTTTGTAAAAAATAAGTAATGGCGCCTGCCACTCCGATTAAAATAGAAAAGAAAATAGTAATACTGGCGGCAGCAGGCAGTTGAAAGAAAGCACTGTCCAGGAGAAACCCGATAATGATAAGAAACACAAAAGCAGCAAAAACAGAAAGAATAGCAGCAAAGTGATGTCGTTTAAAAATAGATGCTACAAATTCATCTGTGTAATGCGAAACGTCTCTTGCTGGCTTCAGCCGGAGCGGCGATTCAAAGTACCAGTCCACTTTCATAAGTGGTGCGCCGTGATATACTTCCTTTACAGTGCCAAGATGAGTAATATACGATTTCGGGTTACTGATAATCGGCATCATCCTTCGTAAGATTGACCGGTCGGCCCGGAAAAAATAAATAAATGAAGCTGCCAGTAAAAAAATTAACCCAGCTGCAAAGCCTCCAAACAGGAACAAAATTTCAGTGATGGGAATGAGTTCTTTGTAATGTGCATACTGGTATGCTTTTATAAAATAAAATACCAGGAAGGTTCCGGGAATGATAGAATTGTTGATACAATATTTTAAAAAGGGATTAGTAGTTGCTGCGAGAAAACGAAAATGTTTGCTGAAAAGAATAAAGGAAGCAATATTCCAGCTCATGATAAACATGCCGATAGCCGCACCCACAATAGCAGAGCTGATGGAGTTAACATTCCCAAGATATTCCGGTGCAAGGAACAATGAGTCAGCACCGAATGTTTTCATGAAAGTGCCGTTAACAACAGCAAAGAGTACCAACCAGAATAACAATAATACCTGGTATCTCCTGACATGCAGGAACACTAACTGTATAGGAAAGGAATAAAAAAATCCCCGCAACCAGGCTTTCATGAGTGAGGTAAATGGTTAGTAATAAAAATAACGATAATTACGGCCAAATCAAAAGAAGTAAAAGCCTGTTTATTTTAAACGAAGTGTCAGTGAAAAAAGGGCAAGTACTAAAACACTTGCCAGCAGCAAGTGTAACGGCTGTGCCAACGCCGGAATATTGATAAAAGCCATCACAATTCCCAACCCAATGGTGACCAGTACACAACCAAGAATAAGAAAAATATTTTTTTGCAATCCTCCGAACGGCCTTGACCGCCACCAAAGCAATAAACAACCAGCCAGCACCACCCAGGAGAAGCTACGGTGAATAATGAATATATTATCCAATCGCCCAATCCACAACTCCCTTTGCTGGTATTGCAATGATTTAGAAATTTCATCAATCTCTTCTCTTACTTGTGTGCCTAGTATTATTTGTACCAATAAAAGCAGAACGAGAATAGCAGAAAGTCTTTTTAAAAAAACATTCTTTATTTTTTCGCTTGTGTTTAGCCGGAAAATAATAAGCAACGGGATAGCAGCAATTAACAATGCCACCAGCATATGCACTGTAATTTTTACAACGGCGAGATTGCCATCAACCACCTTTTTACCAAGCCAGCCCTGAAAGCCGACCGTCAACAAAAGCAGGAAAGAAAGAAGGACTATCTGCTTGTTGGTCTTCCAGAATTTTTTATAGCTGCAGATAAGATGGATGAAAATAAAAACACCGAGCAACGCACCTAAATACCGGTTAATAGCTTCAATCCAGGTGTGGTAAACATTAAAGGTGTGATCAATATCCTGTTTCTTTAAATATTTTTCGTAATCGAGTGGCAATTCATCAACACTGGTAGGTGGTATCCAGCGGCCAAAACACTTGGGCCAGTCGGGGCATCCCATACCGCTTTGTGTCATTCGCACCACTCCGCCAGCAAGAATCACCAGAAAAACCATTATTACTACAAACCAAGTATAGCGGAGATATTTTTTATGGTCCTGCATTGCGGTGCAAAAGTAGCTGCACTTGTTTGCCTAAAATAATTTTTGTTCGTTATTATTTCTGAAATTGCGGCAGATGCTAAACCCTTTTTATCAAGACAAGCTGTTAGAAGCAGGTTGTGATGAAGCCGGCCGTGGCTGCCTGGCCGGACCTGTGTTTGCAGCAGCCGTTATTTTACCAAAAAAATTTTATCACCCGTTATTAAATGACAGCAAGCAGGTAAAAGAAAAAGACAGGAACGAATTACGAAAAATAATTGAAGCTGAAGCTATCAGCTTTGCTGTAGCCAGTATTGATAATGACGAAATAGACAAGACAAACATTCTGAAAGCTTCTTTCAAAGCCATGCACCTTGCAATTGATAAACTTAAAAAAAGGCCGACCCTTTTATTGATTGACGGCAATCGCTTTATTCCATATAAAAAAATTCCACATCAGTGTTTTGTAAAAGGCGATGGCCGGTTTGCTTCTATTGCAGCTGCCAGTATATTGGCAAAAACGTACCGGGATGAATATATGTATCAACTCCATCATCAATTTCCGCAATACGGATGGCATAAAAATAAAGGCTATGGTACTGCCGCCCACCGCACCGCCATTGAAATGTATGGTCAATGCAAATATCACCGTAAAAGCTTTCAGTTGAAGGCTGTGCAGCCAGTATTGTTTTAACTCCCAACAATGCAAAAGCTGCTTTCTGCATATTAAAGAAAGGCTTAGAGAAAAAATCTTTCGGAAAGAATCTGCTATAAAAAAGAAAATTTAAACACAGTAAACAAGTATTGGGGTTTCATGGAGTAAGCTATGAACCTATACGCCGTGCGGATCATTGCCAATGTAATTTTGTGTTGAAATTCTTAGAGACAGTGCCTTTGCTTAATAATTTAAAAAGATCATGCCTCCCACTCCCCCAACCCTTCCCTTATCAGCACCGGTTCAGCACCGGTGCAGTTAACCACTGTGGAGGGAACCATTCCGCCGATGCCACCATCAATTACATAATCCACTTCGTTCATAAAATTTTCATACATCACTTCGGGGTCGGTGTAATCTTCCACCATTTCTCCTGGTAGTGATGCACTGAGGATGGGGCGGCCTAATTCTTTAATAATGGCCATCGCAATATTGTTGTCAGGTATCCGCAAGCCGATAGTGTCTTTTTTGCTTTGCAAAATTTTTGGCACCATTTTACTCGCCTGCAAAATAAAAGTGTAGGGCCCGGGTAAGTATTCTTTTAGCAGGCGATAGGTAGGATTAGATAATGGTTTGACAAATTCGCTGAGGTGCGACAGGTCGCTGCACACAAAAGAAAGCTGTGCCTTTTTAGGCTCCACTTGTTTGATGCGGCAAATCCGTTCTATGGCTTTTTGCTGCAATATGTCGCAGCCCAGACCATACACTGTATCGGTAGGATAGATAACAATCCCTCCTTTTTGCAGGCTTTCCACCACCTGTTTTATCAGTCTGGCTTGCGGGTTTTCAGGATGAATTTGTAATAGCATAGCTTCTCGTTCTCCTTAAAAATACAGGGGTTTTAACAAATAGACTACTGGTAAACTCTATTTACCCGGCAATTCGTATTTTCACTGCCTCTTATCTTTGTAAAACTAAAGAATTGTCATGCAGTTAAAGCCGGTAGCCACCTTTGATACGATTGAACCAGAGGTGTTTAAAAGAGACTATTACCGCCCCGGTGTGCCTGTGGTAATCAAAAACCTGTCGCACAACTGGCCTGCCAATACCAAGTGGAACTGGGATTATTTCAAGCAATTAGTTGGTGACAAAAAAGTGCCGCTTTATAATAACGTAAAAAGCGATGCTTACACCCCTATCAATACTGCCGACGATTACAAAACCTTTGGAGAATATATTGATATGATAAGCAGCGGCCCTGCTGCCTGGCGGATATTCTTATTCAACATTTTTGACCATGCCCCGCAACTGATAAAAGACTTTACCTGGCCGGAACACCTGATGAAGGGCTTTGTAAAAAAATACCCAATGCTGTTTACCGGTGGCCAGGGCAGCATTACCCACATGCACTACGATATTGACCTTTCTCATATTCTGCACACACAGTTTGCCGGCAGAAAAAGAGTGCTGATGTTTCCGAATAAGGAGCAACATAAACTCTATCGCAAGCCGTATGAAGTATTAAGCCTCGCCGATTTTTCTAATTACTACGAACAAAATGGCTCACCTGATTATGAAAGATTTCCGGCGTTGAAGTTGGCTGAAGGATTTGATTTTATACTGGAACCCGGTGATACGCTATTCATGCCTGCCGGTTACTGGCACCACATGGAATATTTAGAAAGTGGGTTTGCCATGAGCCTCCGTGCCATGCAGCCTTCACTTGCCGGAAAAGTAAAAGGCATTTGGAGCCTGATTGGTATGCGCAATATTGATACACTGATGAAAAAGACG
>JANNCC010000273.1:0-26253 GCA_031386125.1 Chitinophagaceae bacterium | reverse complement strand
CCTTTTCTTAATTCTTTGATGGCCGTTATCAAACCTTTCTCCGTCAATCCTGTATTCTTCAACAATTTGGCAGCAGCATCATTACCCTGCACAATCGCCAGCAATAAATGTTCTGTTGTTACAAATTCATCATTGAATTGTTTTAAGACGGCGCCAGCCCTTAACACTACACTGTTTGCATCACGGCCAATTTGCTGTGCCGGTTCGCCGGAACTTATTTTGGGTAATTTATTAATAAGCTCTTCCAGTTTACTGTCAACAAGGTTGACGGTAACATTATTTTTTTTCAATAAATAATCAACAGGCGAATCCTGTTGCTCCAGCAAGGCTTTTAATATATGCTCCGTCTCGATATTCGGGTTCTTTGCATTGAAGGCAATTTGCTGCGCCTGCTGAAAGGCTTCGGCGGCTTTTATGGTGAAGTTTCCTAAGTTCATATTTCTATTTTTTGCCACAAAGACGAAAAGGTGCAAAGTATTTTCTTAGTGTCTTTGTGCCTTCGTGGCGATATTCATTTACTTTTAATCTTTGGTGGCAAATAAGAATCCAACCCCACAATTTCCGTAACAATGTCATATAAAGTTAGTTCTATCTGCATGAAAGTCATATCTGTAGTAAGTTTCCTGCTATTGTTGCAGCCTGCTTCCGCCCAATATAACTGGACAGAGCTGGATGCTGAATTACAGACCAAACAACAATTGTTGGGGAATAATGTCGTCACCCTGATATGGAAAGGCGATTCTTTGGTGTATAAAAATGAAATGGGCGGCTTTAACAGCAAGACCCAGGCACCGATTGCCAGTTGCAGTAAGTGGCTGACGGCTGCATTGGTGATGCAGTTTGTGGATGAAGGAAAATTATCGCTGGATGATAAAGTGGTAAAATATATTCCTGAGTTTGGCAACTATTTTAAAAACTATATTACCATCCGCCATTGCCTCAGCCACATGACAGGGATTAGTGATGATGATAAATTCTTAAAGCGATTATTGGAAAGAAAAAAATTCTCATCTTTAGAAGAAGAAGTAAATGAGTTTGCAGCAAGGAAAATCAGGGCCAACCCCGGCACTGATTTCTGGTATGGTAATGTGGGATTGAACATAGCAGGCCGTGTGCTGGAAGTTATCAGTAAGAAAAAATTTGAACTGCTGATAAAATCAAAACTGTTTACCCCGCTGGGAATGACGAAGACAAATTTCACCCCTGCTGAAAATGGTGGCCCGGTAAATCCATCAGGCGGTGCGAAATCCACAGCAGATGATTACATGAAGTTTTTGGTGATGCTGCTGAACAAAGGGAAACATAATGGTGTGCAGGTGCTGAGTGAAAACGCTGTGAATGAAATGAGGAAAGTACAGAATACCCTTGCTCAAATTAAATTTGCACCCAAGTCTGCCGAGGGTTATACGTATGCTTCCGGCAGTTGGGTGATGGAGGAAAAAAACGGTATTGCCAATTCATTAGCCAGCCCGGGATTATTTGGTACCTGGCCAATGATTGATTATTGCCGGGGTTATGCCTATATTGTTTTTGTAAAAAATATGTTAGGTGATGAAAGGGCCGATGCACATTGGGAGATGAAGAAGATAATTGACAAGCAAATTAAATCAGCATGTAAATAACTGTTCTTATGTACGAACACCGCAAGCAACCGCTGGCTACTAAAACTACTTTTTACCAACGAGTATTAAAGAACATTATTATCGCCTTAATCATCATGGCAGTTTGTCTTGCCATCGGTGTGTTGGGTTATCATTACACTGCCAATATTCCATGGCTGGATGCTGTGCATAATGCTTCGATGATACTAAGTGGCATGGGGCCGGTAGTAGAAATTACAACCGTCAGCGGCAAGTGGTTTTCTTCCGCCTATGCACTTTTCAGCGGAGTTGTATTTATTACAAATGTGGGAGTGATTCTTGCCCCGGCTGTGCACCGCATCTTTCACCGGTTGCATTTAGAAGATAAATAGTAATGGGCACCCGATTGTTTAAAACCCTGTCGTCGTTTCATTTTTTACCAACACTACTTTATTACGGTCTGCTTTGTAAGTAGTCTCATAAAATTTTACCAGGTCAGTATATTCTTTGGCAGGAAAACGGCCTGCATACCGTTCGATGCTGCGGTAGTATAATAATTTATTGTCTAAATTTTTTACCGAGCAATTATATTTTCCAAACTTAGTCTTAACGGATACATCCTGCGGTATCGATTCAGGAGAATATCCTTCAGGAATAGTGATTTCAACAGAGTCCACATCTTTATAAGCAACAGTAAAAACCATGTCATACTTTCTTTCCTCATCAGCTGTCAACCTCCGGTTGTTTTTTGTCATTACATTCGGTACTATAAACAGCCGCTTACCGGTGATGGTGGCATAACCGCTTACTGAAATATCCAGCAACTCATCAATGGCAGGCAATGAACTCTTTTCTTCTTTGTAATTAAAATTCCTGATGTCGTAGGTGGCAAAGTCAAGCTGCTCATGCAAATACTCTTTCACTTTATCTTTTGAAAGGTTGTTGATAAGTCCGTGAATGTTATCCTGCTGCAGACCGGTATAATGAGTGGCAGCCATAACATCTAAAGTACCTTCAGTATTTAGTGTGGCTTTAATGTTTCGAAGTTGCAGGTTTTCATTCAGTCCATATAAGGGAGTACGAACCAGGTGTCCACCACTTTCATCTATCAGCAGAGCATAGCGGTTGCAGGTAAAATCGCCCAGATAACCCGAAGGTGATGTCTGGCTGGTACACTCCAGCCATAGGGTGTCATTTTGCAGTGGCACACAAAGTATTACATGGTTAAACTGCTGCGAAGGAAAATCAGCAATTATATCAGGAGTATTTCTTCCTGCCCGTATCAATGTATAAAAAGAAGTAATACCGGCCTCTTTCAAAATACTGTACATGTAATTACTTAGTGCCTTGCAATCACCATAAGATTTAGTGGCTACATATTTTGCATCAAATGGTTGCCAGCCTCCAATCCCCAACTGTATACTGATATACCGGGTATTGTGCTGCATATATTCATACAGCTTTGCTATTTTTTCTTTTGGGTCAATAATTCTATCGGCTACCTGGTGAACCATTTGCCTGATATTATCCGGTAACTCGTCCCGCCCCTGCTTGAGAGAGTAGACAAATTTGCCAAAATCCTGCCAGCTGTTCATATTGCCTTTGTATTTTTCTATTTCAAATGTGGTGGGGCCAAACAATACGACAGTGTTCAATTCAAACCAATTGGGCGAGGCATATTCATCTTCTATTGCGGGCAGTTCCTGGATATTCCAGGTCATCATCCTTCTGCCTTTTTCCTTCGTTGCCATCACTGGTTCTTCTTTATAATTAAACGCTTTGTACCGGATTGTATAATCAGCAGGGAAAATAATGCTGATACTGCTTTGCTCTACAGAAAAATTCTCCTCTTCCCTTGGTAGCCAGGCAGGAAAAAATAAAGTGCTATTATACTTTATCTCTACTTCATACTGGATGGTGTAAGGATATACTTTGTGATAGAAATGATGAAACTTCCGCCGGTTATCATCAATCAGGTTGTTATCATCACCGCCAGTGGCATCAATAATTTGTCTGTTCTTCAACCGCTTTAATTCTTTGCCGGTCGCATCATACAATGTTCCCTCAATATTTCTTATCTCCTGTAGTTTATCGTAGTACTCTGCAAACCCAGCCTGTTTGTCACCGTTTTCATCCATAATGGTGATAGCATATTTTTTCCTCAGGATTGCTTCACCGGTATTTACAATTTCAAAACTGATTATCTCCATCCTTTTTACGGCATGGGCATTCTTTACCAAAGCGGCTGGTATTTTTGAAACAGCATAATCACCATCGCTGGCCAGCAATGGCCCATAGTATAAAAAAGTGAGTACAAAAAAATAAAGCCGCTTTGTCATTAGTCACTTTTGCTTTTTAAAAACAATCTGTTCTGCCTGTTTGGTAACAATGAGGTTATAAAATTCCCGCAGCATTGCATACTCTTCCGGTAAAAAATAAGCCCTGTTGAGCCGAATGCGGCTCCGCATTGAAATATTTTGCCCGGATTGTGAAATCCGGTGTTCAAACATTCCTTCATCTTCCGCATTTAGTTTTACAATCAAAGATTTTGGCAACTCATCCACTACATAGCCTGGTGGCACTTCCATTTGCAGGGTGTATGTTTTATCAAATGTGTATGGCATCTCGACAGGATAAAAACGTTCGGCTGACTTAAAAGGGTTCTCCTTAAGCTCCTTCCCCATCATCGGATTGAAGTAAACGATGTCATCTTTTTCAGCTTTCAAATCTATATTATAGTTAATAAGCAGCGACTCCTCATACTTAGTCAATGAATCAATCCGGGCATTGCTGACGATTATTTCCTCACCCAGCGTTTTTTTAATATCATTAATGAGTTGTTCTTTTCCTTTTTCTTTTATAAGATTCCGGAGACGAGATGATTCAAAATAGCCGGGTGTGTACTGAACACTACCGGTGGAATTTCCTTTTTCCCCGTTAATAATAAAAATGATAGTGTTTTCTGTTTCCTTCAATGTTCCCGGATCAAGTTCAATTCCGGTTGCATCGGTATTGATTACCCGTGCATGCCCATTGTAACATTTAAGGCCAAGCTTTCCGAAACCCATTCCGGGTTCACTGGCATCAAGGTAATACTCTTTTCCATCCGCTTCAGTACGGCAAATCACATAATTGAACCTGTCCAGTAACGGATAAATGGAATGTGTGTATCCATGCGACCGTGTGCTGAGGATTACAGGGTCGGCCTTGACATCTGCTTTGCGAAGCATGGCTGTCAGCAGCAGGTTAATTTCTGCTATGTTGCCGTTTTTATTCTTTAAAATATTCTTTAACGGTTGTTCAAGATATTTTCTGCTGTAATTAGTGCAGGTAAAATTATCCCTTACCCAAGCATAAATATTTTTAGCTTTCTCCAATCCTGTTAACGCATTCCTTGTTGCCAGGGGCATCACATCATTCAGCCACCCGTTGTCTTTTTTTAATTGCTCCCCAAAATCTTCATCTTCCAGTAAATCTTTGGCTGCCATATCCCAAGTACTCATTACCTGGCGAAAAGTAAACGGTTCACCGATGGATGCTAATTGAAATTCAATTCTCGCAAGGTGATTGTGCAAGGTTGATGTATAGCTTTCTTCCTTTAATGCCGGAACATCTTTCATCACCCAGCGGTAATCGGTAACGTTTGCAGAAAAATTTGATCTTTCTGTGGCACCTGTTCCCCGACTATCAGCCATACTAAAGCTACTCCGGCTAACCGTTGAATTCTTGATATGATAAGGATGATAACCCTGGGTAAGGGTGACATAATTATAAAAACCGGGCATGGCCACATTATACTCACTCCACAATCTGGGAAACTGCCCCTGAAACTCCCAAGGCTGCAGATTGAATACAAAATCGGATTTTATTTTGTATTCAATCTCTATAATGGAACCTTCTTTTATATTGGGGAATGTGAATTTTTTAATTACGAGGTTCTTATTGATTTTATCCTTAAACACTGCTGATTTTACTTCCAACTTTGTTTCGACCACCTTGCCATTTTCAAGATTGTAAGTGACGGCTTTCAGATTTTCCAGTTCTTCCTCCGACTCCCCATTTGTATAAAGCCTGATCTCTACATTACCTATGTCATACCCGTTTTTATTAAGGATATGTACCCGGCGATAGTTTTTGAAAAATAAAGAAAAAGTTCCTTTTGAATTACCAATAATTTCAGTGGAACCTATGTCAGCAATAACTACTGCAGAAGCATTACTGTCAATTGGATAAGTTTTAGTTTTAAAATCATCCACAGTTACGCTGCCGAATTTTATCTTAAGTTTCTCCTGACCCAATACTGTTGCAGTAGCCGCAATGGACAATATAAGGCTCAAAAGCAGTTTTTGTTTCATCCGGACAATTGTGTGGTAAATACTAAAACGCTATATTCAATTCTACAAAAAAAAGCTCAAACTTGCGGCAAAGAATTGAATATTAAACAATTCTCCCGTTAAAAGACAACAACTGACCTTGAATCCGTTGCAAGCAAATACGACCTTTATTAAAAAAACAGCTACCCGGCTGGGTTTTGACTATTGTGGCATTGCCCGTGCACAAAGGCTTGATGATGATGCTGCACGGCTTGAAAGCTGGCTGCATAAAGGTATGCACGGCAGTATGCAATACATGGAAAAACACTTTGACATGAGGGTTGACCCGACCCGGTTAGTGCCGGGAGCCAAATCAGTCATTACACTGTTAAAAAATTATTACCCTGCTCAGCAACAGGATTCGAATGCCGTCAAAATCTCTAAATATGCTTTTGGTAAAGATTATCATGAAGTGATAAGGGAGCAGTTGACTGAGCTGATTGAATCCATTAAAGAAACGGTTGGTGAAATACATGGCCGTGGTTTTGTGGACAGTGCCCCGGTGCTGGAACGAACATGGGCGCAGCGAAGTGGATTGGGCTGGGTTGGAAAGAATGGAAACCTTATAACCAAACAAAGTGGTTCGTTTTATTTTATTGCTACCTTAATTACTGATTTGGAATTGAAATATGACGACCCTTTTGCAAAAGATTTTTGTGGCACCTGCACCAAATGTATTGATGCCTGCCCAACTGAAGCCATTCTGCCGGATAGAGTTGTTGATGGTAGTAAGTGTATTTCTTACTTCACCATTGAGCTGAAAGAAATGCTAATACCCGGTGAAATGAAAGGAAAATTTGACAACTGGATGTTTGGTTGCGATACCTGCCAGGATGTTTGTCCCTGGAACCGGTTTGCCAAACCAACAATCGAAGTACAGTTTTCTCCATTACCAGAAATACTAAACCTTTCTTCTAAAGAGTGGGAAGAAATGACAGAAGAAAATTTCAGAAAAATTTTTAAAGATTCCCCGTTAAAACGAAGCAAGTTTCAAGGCATACAGCGAAACCTGAAATTTATTGCCGGCACTGGTTAAAAGTCATTGTCCTTTTTTATATCCAATAAATTTTTTGTAAAGGCAGTCCATATCTTTTTTACATCCGGGTATTTATAATACTTGTTGAACAGCTTTTGTGTTTCCGGCAGGTTTCTTTCAAAAGAATAATAAAATACGGCGAGGTTCATAGCTGCTTCTTTCCTGAGCCCTTCATCCATCGCCAGTTCATCATCTAATTTTTCATAGGGCTGCTCTCCTAATTTTCTGAGGTTGTCGTTAATAATGCTTTCCAGCCTGCCTCCTAGGGAATAGTTTTAATCGTTACAATTAACTAATAGGTTTTACCGGTATGTGTATTTTCATTAGCTCCCATTCAATAATCATTGAATTATCATCATCAAAGCGGATTGTAAATTGCTCAACTGGTGCATCAGATTTATGGACAGGAACAGTAACCTCTGCCACATTCTTTTCTTTATTTTTCTCATAACTGAAAGATCCCCATTGGCCCAATACAGCATTGAAGATAATTGTCCATTCATTTTCATTCACCAGGGCGAACATAGTGTAAGTTCCAGCAGGTATTTTCACCTCATCAAATTTGATATCATTGGCAAAACTGATGGTAGTTGCTTCATCTGCACCCAGCCGCCATATTTTTCCATACTGTACCAGTTCCCCAAAAATGGCTCTTCCGTGCATGGAAGGGCGGCCATAAGTGACTGTCACATCCTTTGCACTTATCGTATCATGAGGGCTCTTCCGGGGTTGTCCAATTCCGGCAACGGTAATAAAGAGGGCAGCGAGTAACAGTAATTTTTTCATAACAATATTTTTATAAAAGTAGTTTGTTTGACAGACATAGCTTTAAAGTTGAACCCGTTTATCTTTTATGCCAAAGGTTTATCTCAGCAAAGTAAAACCATTTGCCGTATCGTAGATTATTTTACTGCACATTCAAATATTACCGAAAGTTGTTTGCCAGATACAGGATGCAGTACTTCTGTAACTTTTATCCGGCTGAATCCTGATTGGCCCAGCAACAGGAGCCAGTCTTCCAGTGTCCTGAAATACCATTGATAAGATTGGGTGAACTCTTCTCCCAACCCATCCCAGCTTCCATCTTTCCAGCCGGTTATATAGTCATCTATTAGTTGTCGGCTATGTGGATGAAGGGTTTGTATAAACAATTTTCCGCCGGGTACAAGATGGCGGGGCAGCGCCGCCAGCAAATTTTCTGTCGATTCTTTTCCAATTAAGGCAAAGTTTATAACGATGGCATCAAATAGTTTTGAAAAAGTGATGGCACCCGAATAAATATCTTCATACGATGCAACATGAAAATCACCAGATACTTTGCTTTTTGTTTTTTCAATCAGCTCCGGAACAACGTCGATGCCTGTTATCAGCATCCCGTTTTTATACAGTTCACGGCAGAGCCAACCTTCTCCGCATCCAACATCCAATACCGTAACCACCTTTGCATTGCAAACTGCTGCCGTTATTGCATTGTTAGTAGCCAGCTTTCTTGATTCAATGCCATTGTTGTCAATTATTTTAATCCAATTAGCAGCATTTGCTTTCCAGGATGCTATGACAAGTTGTTCTTTACCCATACTAAAAAACGAAAAGGTTACTTAAAAGTAACCTTTTCTATAAATTTTGATTTGATGTTAAATAGCAGGATCAGGTGGTGTACTGGTATTATTATCTCTTTCAATTAAAGGATAGGGATAAAAAGTCCTGTTTCTTTCTTCGCCGGGTGCATTGGGTGCAGGGCGGCCAAAGCGTCGGCTATCTTCCAACTCCTGTCCGCTTAAAAACATTTCTAATCTTCTTTGTTTATAAATGTCCTGTAATAAATCAGCAGTTGTTAGCAGGCCGCTGTATGCAGTTTGTGCAGCACCTATACCATATATATCAGTGGTTTTTGTGCGAACAGCATCTAATGCCATTTTGCTTTGTACAAACAAACTCTGACGGGCATAATTTTCTGCAACAATCAAACTCATTTCACCCGGCAAATAAACCGGATATGAAGCTGTTGTATTTAAAGCAAATGCTTTTAATGGAAAAGTGGTAGGCCCTGTTCTGCTGATGTAAAAACCAACACGGGGATCAGTAGCTGCAGGAACAGGTGCAAGACCATTTCTCAAACCCAATGTGGAGTCAATAGCACCAAATACATTCACTGTAAAATTCCATTCACCCAAAGGATTAGGAGTAGTGGCAGTAAACCGGAATTCTGATTTAATAACCTGGCTTGCTGCTGCTGCAAAAGTCAGTGCTTTATTGCCAGCAGTGGCATTGTAGGTTCCAGTAATCATACTTTGAATATTGTAATACCGGGCAAGCAATGCTTTTATTGTGTTTTTAATATCGATACCAGCAGGCACTTTGCTTAAAAATTTTGTGCTTGGATTTGTTGTTGCCAGATCGGCATCGGCACTTTCCAAAACAGTAATCACTTTTTGTAAAGCCTCAGCCCGGGTGCTAAACACTGCATTGTTTCCATTTACTAATGGCATTTTTTCAAAAAACTGAACTAATGTGCCCATGCTTAGTGCATAAAAAATACTGCTGTAAGCTTTTAGCCCTACCCTGTCGGCAGGGTCTGCTGCTACTGCTAAATTGTTCAGTACTGTTTCGGCTTCAGTTCTTGTTAATAAGCATTGTGCCCACATTTGTGTTACAATAGCATTTCCCTGGCTTACAGCACCCTTTCCGGTTTCCAATTCTGCTTCCGCCGTGTTACCAACGTTTAAGGTTCGTAAACCATACACACTATACATACCACCGATCGGTGCAGTGTAGAGTGGGCTTTGTCTGCCGATAGTGTATCTTCTTTGCAAGCCGGCACAAAGGTTCATTAAGCCATCCACATTGGTAGTTACACTTGGTACAGATGCGGTACTCGGGTTTATATATTCTTTATCACAGGAGGTAAACAGAAGGCTGCTTCCCGTCAATAGCAATAAAGTAACTTGTTTTATTTTAAGCATTTTCATGTTGTAATTTTTTTGAGGTTAAAAACTAGCCCTGAATGTTAACTGAATGGTTCTAGGAATAGGTACATTACCAAAATCGATTCCTCTTAACACCGCACTGTTACCACCTGCATTCGTTTCAGGGTCATATCCGTCATAGCTATCCCAGCTTATTAAGTTTCTGCCCACTAAAGACAACGAAGAAGACTTAATGAATTTTGCAAATGCCGGAAGTTGATATGATAAAGCAAGTTCTCTTAGTTTAACATAAGAACCGCTTTCCACCCTCCACTCTTCTGTGGCATAAATGCTGAAAATATAACCTCTTGGTAAAAGTCCTTTTGCTTCTTTTTCTGAATAGTCGCCGATGCCCACACCTTGTCTTGTTCTTCTGTCCGCATTAAATACTTCTTGTCCTAAAGCACCATCGAGTAAGAAACTAAAACTTAGTTTTTTATATTCAAAGCTGTTGCTAAGGCTAACCACCCAATCTGGATTTGGATCACCCAATGCTTTACGCAATAATACTTTTGCTGTGGGATTATTAACCGCAGCTATTGGCCGGCCACCTGCATCTAATGATAAATTTCCAGCCGCATCCCTCACAAAATAATTACCATAGAAAACACCCAGCGGCTGGCCTGCTAAAATAACAGAAGGAGAGCCTCCGTTATTAGCCAATGCAACAGGAGATACCTGGCTGGATGCGGTTACTAAATTTTTATTTCTGTTTATAGAGCCGAAAATATTCCAGCTAAAATTTTTTCCTGAAACAGGAGTACCAGTTACACCCAGTTCCCATCCTTTATTAGTCAGGTTGCCCACATTTTCCACCCGGGTACTTCCGCCCGATGATGGTGCAAGTATCCTGTCAACTAACAATGAATTGTCAACAATCTTTTTGTTATACACGGTAAATACAAGACCAAGTCTGTTGTTTAAAAAGGAAAGGTCAGTACCAAATTCAAACTCACTTGATCTTTCCGGCTCTACAAATTCATTGCCTAAGTCGGTATTAATATTATAAGTAGCAATGCCATTGATGAAGTTTGGATTATACACTGAGAACCGTGAATAAGAACCGATACCACTCAGGTTTCCGGCCAATCCCCATGAAGCCCTTAAACGGGCAGAGTTAAACCACTTCATAGGTTTTTCCTTCCAGAAGCCCATATCACTGATAGACCAGGAGCCACTCACTTTAGGATAAAAATAAGTTCTTGTGTCCTGTGGAAACGAAGTGCTGCCATCTATCCTTCCGGCTGCTGTTAAAAAGAAAATGCTTTTGTAACCAAATGTTTGTTGCAAAAAGCCTCCAAAAATTTGGCGCTGGTCAAGTGAATAACGTTGCGGCAATTGAACTGCAGCTCCATTTACGGTGGTAATACCATTCAACAAATCCCTTCCTTCATTAAATAAACCTGTTATTCGCTGGTATTGATGATTGAACCCCACTGTGGTTAATGAAGAAATGGTATTGAATTTAGCCTGGTAAGAAATGTTTACATCATTATTAATTAAAAACGTATTGACTAAGGCACTGGAAGCATAGCCAAGCCCCTCTTGTGCAGAGATGTAAGGATATCTTTCAATCAGGTTTCTTCCTTCCTGGCTGAAATTATCGATACCAAGGATGTAATCAATACTTAAACCTTTGAAGGGTTTTATTTTCACTTGTATGTCGCTGATTGTTCTGTTAACCTGCTGTGTTAATGACATATCTTCAATTACACTCAATGGATTTACCCTTGTTGGTTCCACACCTTTCAGGTTTCCGGCAGCATCTCTTTGTTTAATATCATACAGGTTATTGGTAATATTAATAGAGTTAATAGGGCTCCAGAAAACGTTACCATTTGGTTTTTCGTTGGAAAAACTATTAGTGTACCCGATGCCACCAATAATGGTCAGGTATTTATTAATAGTCTGTTCAATTCTTGCTTTGAAATTAAACCGCCTGAAATCTGTACCCTTAACGATACCTTCATTTTTATAATAGCCGCCGGAGAAATAATATTTCGTTTTATCTGAGCCGCCAGCTAAAGAAATATAATTATCTGTACCCAGCCCCTTTTGAAAAATATCATCCTGGTAATCATACCTTGTTACATCAACAAGATCAGTTGCTAATGTTCTGGTTTGCCCGTCAGGCCTGGTATAGGAAATGGTAGCACCTGTATAGGTAGGAGGGCCACCGGCATTACTAATATTACCAAGCCGGAGAGCTGCATATCCGTATTGCTTTCCATAAGTACTGATGTACACTTTTTTCCGTAAGGAATTGGAAATAACACTGGTGCTGAAGTCAATCTTCAACTGACCAGATTTTCCTGTTTTGGTTGTAATTAATACTACCCCATTACTTGCTCTGGAGCCATAAATTGCTGAAGCAGACGCACCGGGAATAACATCAATTTTTTCAATATCGTTAGGGTTAATATCTGCCATGCGGTTGGTACCTATTTCGGCACTTGCACCTGCCGGAACATTCAGGTTGGTAACGTTGGTAGTAGTATTACTTACTATTACACCATCAATAACATATAACGGCTCAGACGAACCTTTGATAGTACTGGTGCCCCGCATACGGATTGAGATACCACCCGATGGATCACCAGAGGTTTGTGTAATCTGTGCCCCTGAAACCTTACCCTGCAAGGCGGCGGAAAGATTACCCGATCCGGTGTTGGCAAGTTGTTTTGCATTTACAGAGTTAACAGTATTACCTAACTGTTTTCTTGATTGTTTTAAGGAAGAACCAATCACCACCACTTCATCCATTTTTAATGCATCCTCTACTAACTGTGCATCGGATGTGTAAGTGGCACCACTACTAACGTTTAGTGATTGTTCTTTGCTCCTAAATCCTATCCCGGTAAAATCAATTGTATATGAGCCGGGTTTTAAGTCAGTATTGATGCTGTACAGACCATCAGCATCTGTAGCAGTACCAACTGTGGTATTCCGAACTGTAACAGACACCGATGGAATTCCTTTTCCATCCGGCCCCGTCACCTTTCCACTGATTTTAATTTGAGCAGTTGCAGCTAAGGCAAATAGCTGCAATAAAATAACAAAGGAAATACTTCTGCACTTCCAAAGCCATAACCGTTGAAGTTGATTCATTGTTAGCAGTTTTTAAGTTCTTAAAATTGGAATTAGTGTTACTAATCTTGAGAAAAAGCGAAAACAAGTTAAGCATCTTAGACAATTAACAAACAAAAATGTTGCATAAAGTGGCAAATAGTTGCAATAAACCAGCAAACATGTCGCAAAAAACTGCAAAAAAATTTGACTATATAATACCAGAATTGTTGTTTTACTTTTCCAGTATTCTTTTCAATTTATCCAGTCCCTGCTCCATTATCGGGCCATATCTTTTTTCCAATAACAGGCTGGAGAATTTTTCCCAGGGATACCAGCGGAGATGAATATCCATGTACCATTGCACGGTTATTGTGCTGGGAGTTCTTCCATTAAAAATATTCCACCCGGATTCTCCCCTTTTAGAATTGGGTCCGGCATTAGCGGTGGAAATTGAACTGTCACTTTTGTTTGTTATTATCAAGCCTTGCAAATAACCTGTAAGAATGCCTTCAATTTTTCCATCAACAATAAGATAATTTGAAGTATCAGCACCGGGATACCATCGCTTCCAGTTAACAGGATTATTAAGTTGTGCTATTACCGAATCCCTGCTGGCATTAATATCAGTGGCTTTGGAAATGCGCACATGAGAAGGAAAAAAAAGTGAGATGCCTGTGATAAGCAGGGCAAAGAAAATAAAACTGATAAAACCAAGTTTGATGATTCGCATAATTTTATTCCCATTTAATCACTCTGACAGCAATAGCATAAAATATCACCATCCAGATTCCGAGTATGCCAATCTCTTTCCAGCAATCGAAGATTCCCATTCCCTCAAACGAGATTTTGCGAATAGCATTGTTGTATTGCGTTAGCGGCAGCACCCTGCATATCTCTTGTAGCCATTTGGGAAAAACTTCTATCGGGAAGAAAGTGCCCGAGAGCATCATCTGAGGAAAGCCGAAAAGATTTATCAGCAAAGGAATAGATGAATCAGTCTTTGCAATGCTGCTGAAGATAAGTCCCACACTCATCAGCAGGAATAGCATAATAATGGTCATCCCGATAATTTCCAGAAAAGTGAAAATGCCATGATGAAGAGTGAAATTCATGGCAAAATGCCCGAATAAAATCAGCACTATTACGCTGAGCAATTGAAAAAATAAACGGCTCATACCAATGCCGAGTAAAATATTCATCTTACTGACTGGTGAGGCGTAAAAACGTTTCAACACTAATTGCTCCCGTAATCCAAAAAAAGTAAAGGCTACACCAAATAAAGTAGAGAATAAAATAGAGAAGCCTAACTGACCGGGCAGGATAAAGTCTATGGGACGATATTTTCGTACTGTTTCAACAGTAGGATCGGCAATCGTAACAAAATTTTCAGCATCCCCATTCATTATTTTTTCCAGTTGCAGTTTCACCAGATCCAATGCAGCCCTAAATGAATAAACAGTATTGGCACTGGCAGATGTTGACCGAATGCCAATCGAATAATGAGGATTTCCTGAAGAGTCTTCCTGGCTTTGTATGTCCACTATAGCTGTTAACTTGCCTTTATAAAGCTCCTTGTTGCGTAAGAGAGTATCAGAATAATGAATAATTTTTACTCCCGGAATTTTTAAAAGGCCGGTATAAAATCCTTCGGTTGTATCACTTCCCGGTGTTAAAGCAATCTTGTAACTAACACCACCATTGCTGCCAAAAGCCCCAAAAATCAATGTAAAAATGATGGGAAATAAAATGCTGAATATAATAGCACTGGGGTGAGCAAAAATAGCTTTGAAGCTGGCCCTTGTTATAGCCCACAATGCCCTTGACTGGCTGTAAGGTTGCTTTCCTGATTTCATGTTGGGGAACAAATGTATTTAATATACTCTATCAATGCTGAAAATAAAGATATTTGAGCCCTTAATGAACAAGGCATATTTACTTACCGGTGGCAATCTTGGTGACAGGGAACAATACCTTGCAACCGCCAGAAATTTTATCAACCACCAATGCGGCACTATCACCGCGGCATCATCCCTATATAAAACAGCGGCATGGGGAAATACAGATCAGCCTGCTTTTCTGAACCAGGCACTTGAAATTGAAACGGTTTTAAATGCCCGTCAACTCATACGTCGCCTATTAAAAGTGGAAAAACAAATGGGCAGGATACGGGAAGAAAAATATGGTCCCCGCCTTATTGATATTGATATCCTTCTTTTTAATAACGAAAAACATAATTACCAGTTTCTGCGACTGCCCCACCCCGAAATGCAAAACCGGCGGTTTGCCCTGCTGCCGTTAGCAGAGATAGCAGCAGATATAGTGCATCCGGTGTTAAAGAAATCGATTGCTGAGCTATTGAAAGAATGTAAAGATGAACTGGAAGTAAAAAAGTATTCCTGATTTTTTCCACAATCTGTTGCCATTAATTTTACGCCGTTGCATTTAGACTATTTTGCAAGTTCTAACAACTGCTGTCATTCATCATTCACTACTGACTTTTCACTTTAATGAATTATAACTTCATCACCATAGAAGGAAACATCGGTGCCGGGAAAACGACGCTGGCTCATTTGCTCTCCAAGCATTACAATGCCCGGCTGATACTGGAAGAATTTGCTGACAATCCCTTTCTGCCCAAATTTTATGAAAACCCCGGCCAGTATGCTTTTCCGCTGGAACTTTTTTTTATGGCAGAGCGTTTTAAACAACAAAAAGAATTTTTGCAGCAGAAAGATATGTTTCAGAACCTTACCATTTCTGATTACCTGTTTACCAAATGCCTTTTGTTTGCCAAAGTAACATTGCCGGATGATGAATTCCGTTTGTACCAGCGACTGTTCGAGATTATCAACCAGCAACTAACAAAACCTGATATTGTTATTTATCTCCATGCATCTGTTACCAAGCTACAAGCCAATATTAAAAAACGCAACCGTTCTTACGAACAGAATATTCCTGACGACTATTTATTTAATATACAGGAAACCTACACCCAGTATTTAAAGCAGCACAATATCAAAACACTTTTCGTAGATGCCAGCAATGCTGATTTTCTTGGCAATGAAAAACATATACAGGTAATCTATGATGCGCTGGACAAAGAGTATGAAGACGGGCAACATTATCTGACACTGCCGTAAGAATGATGAACAGATGAACAAGGAACGCTGAATGATGAAGTAGAAAAACTCTGCCTTTCATGTATTTCCTTCTCTGTTCGAAACTCCTTGTTCAGCTGTTCGATATTCAACTCCTATCTTTGCTTCAATGGACAGCAACTCTCCTGTCACTCAAATAATCAACGATCCTTTCGCAGCAGTTCGCATACCCGAATTCAGAAACCTGATGCTGGGACGGTTCACTTTCATTACCGCACTACGGATGATGAGCACCTTAGTAGCCTGGTGGGTGTACGATTTAACCGGCGATCCTTTCGCCATCGGCTTAGTTGGTTTATCAGAAGTTATTCCGGCACTTTCCATGGCACTATATGCCGGGCATATAATTGACAAGAGTGAAAAAAGAAAATTACTACTGACCGGTGTTTTTTTCTATACCTGTGCGGCGGCGGTTCTTTTATTTCTTTCCGGCACATACACCAGTAATCATTTAAGCAGGCATTCCATTGCCATCTGCATTTATGCAGTCATATTCTGCACCGGCATCGTCCGTGCATTTACTGGCCCTAACTTTTCTGCTATGCTGGCCAGCATTGTGCCGCGGCAATATTTACAAAGTGCCACCACTTGGACACAAGGCTCCTGGCTCACGGCCTCCGTCACCGGTCATGCTGTTGGTGGCCTTCTTATCTGGAAACTCGGCATCACTGGTACATTGATCGTTGTTTGCTGCTTATTGGTCATTGCTTTCTTTTTGCTTACCCGGCTAAAACCGAAACCGCCAATGGCACAAAATGGCGAAAAGAAAACATGGGAAAGTGTAAAAGAAGGATTGCGGTTTGTTTTTAAAACGAAAGAAATTCTCGCTGCCTTCTCCTTAGATATGTTTGCTGTTTTGTTTGGTGGAGCCGCAGCTATGGTGCCGGTCTTTGCCAAAGACATTTTAAAAATCGGGCCACAGGGTTTTGGCTGGTTGAATGCTGCCATAGACATTGGCGCCATTTGCAGCATCGTACTGCTTACTGTTTTCCCTATGAAAAAAGCCCAGGGCAAAAAATTGATGATAGCTGTAGCTGGTTTTGGCATTTGCATTATTTGCTTTGCTTTGTCAAAATGGTTTTTTCTTTCTTTTGCTGCCTTAATGATTGCCGGTATGCTCGATGGCTTAAGTGTAGTAGTGCGGGGCACGGTAATGCAATTAAAAACCCCCGACCACATGCGGGGCCGGGTAAGCAGTGTAGGTTCTATGTTTATCAATTCCAGTAATGAACTCGGTCAGTTTGAAAGCGGTGTGGCAGCCAAACTGATAGGTGTTGTGCCTTCGGTTGTTTTTGGAGGATGTATGACGCTGGTAATTGTTATTATTACCTGGTTCAAAGCACCGACGTTGCGGAAGTTTGAGTATTAAAGACCCTGTCCCTAAAGGGAACTTAGGTCACAACTTCTTAATCAATCGCTTAGATTGATTAAAGGAAAAAGTTGATGATTATGTTACCAGCTTTTGATTTTCATAGCATCGTCCCTTGCGAACTTGTTCTGTTATTCTTTCCTTTTGGGGAAAGGAAAGAATAATCACTATTCATCGTTCTGTTCGCTGCTCACAACGACTTGATATGTCAGCATTCAAACTTTCAAACTCCTCATCCCCTCCCTGAACGGGAGCAGTATTTTATTATAAACGAATTTTAGCAATGGGAGGGTCAAAGAAAACAAAATCTTGTTACCTTGTAACAAATAAATTCATATACATGAACCGTCGTTCTTTCCTCCAAAACTCTGCCCTCACTTTTGGTGCATTGACATTAGCCCAACAAAATGTATTGTCTTCTTTCTTTGAAGACCCGTGGAAGATAACCATGCTGAGAAATGATGTCGGCATCTTTGAAGAAAAAGGAGGAACCATTGCCTTTCTTTTATCCAAAAAAGGAATCGTAGTGGTGGATGCTCAATTTCCTGAACAGAGTAAGCACTTGATTGATGAATTAAAAAAGAAAAGTGAGAAGCCATTCAAACTATTAATCAACACACACCACCACGGCGACCATAGCAGCGGCAATATTTCTTTTAAAGGAATAATAGGAAATGTGGTGGCGCATGCCAACTCCAAAACCAACCAGGAAAATTCTGCCAAACAAAATAAAAATGAAGACAAACAACTCTATCCTGACCTGACTTATACGGATACCTGGGACAAGAGAGTGGGCAAAGAAAAAATGAGACTGCATTATTTTGGTGCCGGCCATACCAATGGCGACAGCTTAGTACATTTTGAACATGCCAATATTGTGCATTGCGGCGACCTTTTATTTAACCGCCGCCATCCTTTTGTGGATCGCAATGCCGGAGCAAACATAAAAAGCTGGATGGAAGTACTGAACAAAGCATTGAACAAATTTGATAGTGAAACTATATATGTGTTTGGCCATGCCGGCCCCGGCTACAGGGTAACCGGCACTGCTGATGAACTCAATAAGTTCAGGGATTACCTCGGTAATGTGCTGAAGTTTGTGGAAGGAGAAATAAAAGCCGGCAAAACAAAAGAAGAAATATTAAAAGCCACCATTATACCCGGTGGTGAAGAATGGAAAACAGATGGCATACAGAGACCGCTGGGGGCGGCATGGGATGAGCTGATGGTGAAATGAAATATTATTTCCATATTGTATTTAAAGCACTGTAGAACATGATGAAGCATATAAAACGAAAGACTTTAAAAGAAATTAAAATTCCTGAAGAAGTTTTACATAAAATCTCACCCGAAAACATTTCACAAGATTTTTTAAAAAAAATAAAGTATAAAGATGTAAAAGGGAAGCAAGCAATATTACTAATGGAGAGCGGAGAAGCACTTCATTCTTTTTTTTACAACAATAAGGGAAAGGCTTGCACAATTCCTCTAGCAAATCCAGTACTAATTTACTTTAATTTAGCTCAAACACATCTTAGAGGCATTCATTCAACAAAAGAGTCCTTATTTGGTGTATTCAGCGAAGACAAGAATGTAGATGAAGATTCATTACAACTTTTTTATGGGTATTTTGGACAAACAAGCAGTTTTGTTGTTATCCTGATGACAGCAATAGAAGCATTTGTAAACCAGAAAATTGATATTGACTTTAAATATCATAAGCAAGAGCAAAATAAGTTTACTAGAGTATATGACTATTCACAAATTCAACGATGGATTCCCCTAAATGAAAAGATTGAAGAAATATTAAATAATACAACTAATAAGAATTTTGCAAAAAATCATCCTAATAAACAAATTCATCTTTATAATTTAAAAGAATTAAGAGATTTAATTGTTCATACTAAAGCTGAAAAGGATTATGAAAGCTATATAGAGTTGTATAAAAAAACTTTAAATTTCAAATTTAATGAGTCAATAGAAGCCGTGAAAGATTTTATCAACTACTATGAGGAGAATTTAATAGAGCCATGTCCATGTGGAAGAGATTCATAAAATCAATTTACATCGCTGTTGGTGTTTTCTTCCCACCAACAGCACCAATAACAAGCATTTCAAATCAGTAGTAAACTTCTCAAATGCCCAATAGAGGATAGAACGATGAAGTGAGATTATTCTTTCCTTTCCCCAAAAGGAAAGAATAACAGAACAAGTTCACAACAAACGATGATATTAGTAATATAGCCGGGACACCTTCAACTTTGCTCAGAGTTTCACTCCGCCGTCACCGGGCTTATTACATTCTTTATTTCCTCGATCCGGTTAGCGGGAAAGCCTCCCTTGTCGGCATGTTCCTTAATGATTTCCTTATTAGGTGCATTGTAGATACAATATATCTTGTCCTCCGTTACATAGCTTTCCACCCATTGTATAGAAGGCCCCAGTTCACTTATTACACTACAGGATTTTTGAGAAATACCATGAAGTTCATCCGCAGTTAATTTACCGGCACCCGGTAATTCTCTTTCAATTACATAACGTGGCATAGTTTACAATTTAGAGTAAAAAGGTACGAAAGTTTTATTTCCCTTTCTCTGCCGCAATCAATTTCTCAATCACATAATAGGTAATCGGACAAAAAGTAGAATTCTTTAAAGCCAGCGGTTGCCGCTTCAGCATAAAATCATTGTCCATATAAGGGAACCTGGCGCAGTCAATCGGCCGAACATCATAAATTTCGCACTTATTATCTGTACCCAAAAAAGGACAGGGTTTTGTTTTCGTTACATTATCACCTTCATCATCCTGCATCAGGTAGGTTTCTTTAAACTCACCATCTTTTATACCGAGGTATTTGCTGATGCGTTTTATATCCGGCGGAGTAAACCGGGGAGAATAACTTTTACAGCAATTAGCACATTGAAGGCAATCTATTTTTTCAAAGGCTTCTTCGTTCAGGTCAGGTAATTGCCGCAGCACAACATTTTTATTAGCCCGGTGCAAAAATTTTTTATACTCCTTTTGCCGTTCGCCTGATTTCTTTTCCCAATTAATTAAAATATCCTGTGACATGCTGCAAGTTACTTTAAAATGGCGCAAATGAAACTTTTAGCCGGGAAGACGGTAAAAAAATAAGAATACAATTCTTCTTCGCTTCTTTCCGTCTTACCGGCGATTTAAATACAATCAGGTATTTTTACCGCCACATGGGAACTGCCAGGGAACAATTATTAATTCTTATCACCACCCCACTCTATTTAATAGTGATTGGGATTGAGTTGTTTCTCAGCAAACTCCGAAAGCAAAACAGTTATACCCTCAAGGATACGGCACAGAATATTTATTTCATGCTGCTCAACGGAGGCATTGATTTGCTGTTTCGTATTATTTACATCGGCTTTATCCTTTCCTTTTTTTATGACCATCGCATAGCAGAGCCTATCAATAATCCATGGGTCTATTGGATAGCATTGCTGGTCTTTGAAGATTTTATGTACTACTGGCTGCACCGGGTGGATCATGTATGCCGTTTGTTCTGGGCTACTCATGTTACACATCACTCTTCTCCAAAGTTTAATTTAACAGTTGGCTTCCGATCTTCCATTTTGGAGCCGCTATATCGTTTTGTTTATTTTATACCCATTGCATTACTCGGGTTTCAACCGATAGATATTGCGTTCATATATGCAGCCACACAAACATGGGGCATACTCGTACACACCGAAAAAATAAATAAGCTGGGCTGGCTCGAATACATTTTTGTTACACCCTCACATCACCGGGTGCATCATGGCTCCAACCCAACTTACTTAGATAAAAACATGGGTATGTTCCTTATTATCTGGGATAAACTGTTTGGAACATTTCAGCCGGAATTATCTGCAGAGCAATATCAACCCATCAAATACGGCCTCACCAAACCTCTGGAAAAAGAGGACCCGATAAATATAGTTGTGCATGAATGGAAAAGTATTGGCAAAGATCTCCACAAAAAAGGCCTGACTTTTAAACAACGATGGAACTATCTCTTTGGCCCTCCTGGCTGGAGTCATGATGGCAGCACACATACCAGCGATGA
Organism: Chitinophagaceae bacterium; assembly: GCA_031386125.1. Classification (GTDB taxonomy): domain Bacteria; phylum Bacteroidota; class Bacteroidia; order Chitinophagales; family Chitinophagaceae; genus JJ008. The sequence goes on along the minus strand of JANNCC010000273.1, from coordinate 4,624 downwards.
ACTGCGTAGCATGGAAGGAGATATGGAAAAGAATAGTGGTAGTCCTTAATTGTAAGTACTCCCCTTTAGGGGTTGGGGGCTTCCTCACTGCTTATCCACCGCCTTCAACAAGTGGCAGTTTTTATGCTTACCTCCCCGTAACTTTGCGCATCTTTTTACAACATAAGGAAATCCATTTATGAATCTTTTTGAACAACAAGCTAACGAGTTTATCCCCCGCCATATCGGACCCAATGAAGCTGACACCAATAAAATGCTGAAAAAAATTGGGGCTGAAAGTTTAGACCAGTTAATCAGCAATACCGTTCCCCCGGCTATCCGGATGAAACATTCGCTGAATATTCCACCGGCGATGAGTGAACATGAATACCTGAAACATATTAAAGAAGTATCGCTCAAGAATAAAGTGTTCACCAATTATATCGGGCAGGGATATTATGACAATATTGTTCCGTCGGTTATTCTTCGAAACGTTTTTGAAAATCCGGGATGGTACACTCAATACACTCCTTACCAGGCAGAAATTTCGCAAGGCCGTTTGGAAAGTTTATTAAACTACCAGACAATGGTGAGTGATTTAACCGGCTTACCCATTGCCAATGCTTCTTTATTAGATGAAGCAACGGCTGCTGCAGAGGCAATGACGATGTTCTTCAACTCCCTAAACAAACAAGACCATATAGAACGGCCAAAGTTTTTTGTTGACCGGGAAATTTTTCCACAAACAAAAGATGTATTGATAACGAGGGCTGTACCAGTTGGAATTGAAATAGTGGAAGGTGATTATAAAACTGCAACCATTGATGCTACTTACTTCGGCGCTATTGTTCAATACCCGAATGATAAAGGCTCAATAGAAGATTACAGTGAGTTTATCAATACAGTTCATGCTGCCGGTGCTTATGTGGCGATGGCAACTGATTTATTAGCACTGACCTTATTAACTCCTCCCGGAGAATTAGGTGCTGATGTAGCCATTGGTTCGGCACAGCGTTTTGGTGTGCCATTAGGTTACGGCGGCCCTCATGCTGCTTTCATGTCTTGCAAAGATGATTTCAAAAGAAATATCCCCGGCCGCATTATCGGCATCAGTATAGATGCACAGGGCAACAGGGCTTTGCGCATGGCCTTGCAAACAAGAGAGCAACATATCAAAAGAGAGAAAGCCACTTCGAATATTTGTACCGCACAGGCATTGCTGGCAAACATGGCTGCCATGTATGCTGTGTTTCATGGCCCGGATGGATTGAAAAATATTGCAAAGAGAGTTACTTTATTAACGCAAACCATTGCTGAGGCAATTGAGGAAAGAGGTTTTGAATTAGTATCAGATAATTTTTTCGATACCATTGTAGTGAAAGTAAAAGATGTTGCAGTGATAAAACAAAAAGCAGAAAGACAACTTATTAACCTTCGCTATATTGATAACAACCACATTGGAATTTCATTAGATGAAACAACAGATGTTGGTGATTTATACGACCTGATTAATTGTTTTGAAAACGATAAAGACCCAGTGGCATTTGATATTCACCATGATGTTGAACTACATCATATTCCTTCTGCATTAACAAGAACAAGTTCATTCTTATCGCACCCGGTTTTCAATACGCATAAGAGTGAAAGCCAGATGATGCGTTATATCAAACAACTGGAGAACAAAGACCTTTCACTAAATACTTCGATGATTTCATTGGGCAGTTGTACGATGAAATTAAATGCAGCCAGTGAAATGATGCCGCTTAGCTGGACCCATTGGGGAAAAATCCATCCTTTTGCACCAACTAACCAGGCACTCGGCTATAAATATATTATTGATGAGTTGGGTAAATACCTCTGTGAGATAACTGCCTTTGATGCTTGCAGCCTGCAACCAAACAGTGGTGCACAGGGAGAATATGCCGGCTTGCTTACTATCAAAGCCTGGCATGAAGCCAACGGACATCATAACAGAAATGTAATGCTGATTCCTATTTCTGCACATGGCACTAATCCTGCCAGTGCTGTAATGTGTGGAATGAAAGTAGTAGTGGTAAAAGCATTGGAGAACGGATATATAGATGTAGAAGACCTGAAAGCAAAAGCTGCGCAATACAGTAACGACCTTTCCGGCATCATGATTACTTATCCAAGTACATATGGTGTGTATGAAGAAACAGTAAAAGAAATAACTGACATCATACATCAGCATGGCGGACAGGTGTATATGGATGGTGCGAATATGAATGCACAGGTGGGCTTAACGGCTCCCGGTTTGATTGGTGCAGATGTTTGTCACCTGAATTTGCATAAAACATTTGCAATTCCTCATGGTGGTGGCGGCCCCGGCATGGGACCAATTTGTGTGAAGGAACATTTAGCTAAACATTTACCAGGGCATGTGTCGTCTGACCGTCCCGGTCTGACGAGTAATCTGTTAGACGGAGATCGTCAGACAGGTGCTGTATCTGCCGCCCCTTATGGTTCAGCTTCTATTTTATTAATCAGCTATGGTTATATAAGAATGCTGGGTAACGAAGGAGTAAAATCAGCAACAGAATATGCCATCTTAAATGCTAACTACATGCGGGCAAGATTAGATGGAGCTTATGATATTTTGTACACCAATCACAATGGGCAATGTGCTCATGAATTTATTGTTGACCTGAGACCATTCAAAAAATCAGCCGAAGTAGAAGCAGAAGATGTGGCAAAGCGATTGATTGATTATGGTTTTCATGCGCCTACCATGAGTTTCCCTGTTCCGGGCACAATTATGATCGAACCAACAGAAAGCGAAGACAAAGCGGAACTGGATCGTTTCTGTGATGCATTACTTTCTATAAGGGAAGAAATAAAAGCCATTGAAGAAGGCAAGTCGGATAAAAAAGATAATGTGTTGAAAAATGCTCCGCACACCCAATTTGTAGTAATGGCGGATGACTGGAAACATGCTTACACAAGACAGGAAGCAGCTTTCCCATTGTATTATGTTACGCTGAATAAATTCTGGCCAAGTGTGGCAAGAGTAAACAATACTCATGGTGACAGAAACCTGATTTGCACTTGTGAACCGATAGAAAGTTATATGGAAGCAGAAGCCTGATTAGTGTAAATTTTTAATTTTTACTATCTTAGTTTTAACTCCGGCCCAATTATAAGCGGAGTTTTTTTATTGTCAACTATTTACTATGCTTATCGGGCTACCTGCTTATATCACTATTACATTTTTGCTGACAGTTATTTTAAACTGGCTACTTTTCATCAATACAACAAAGAAAAAAACAGCAGCCATGATAATATCGTTGACCGCAACAAGTGTTTTAGCTTACAAGAATTTTTTCGCCGACACTTCTGGAATGCCACCCAAGTTTGCACTGGCCGTTGTGCTAGCTGTCATTTTAATCATCGCATTATTAATTAGCAGAAAGAGGCAAACGAAACGTTCACAGACAAACTTGATTTACAAAAACTAACTCTTCTTCATATTGTCCGTGTACCGGTGGAAATAACTTTGATCAGCCCAATATTGCTTTCCTGTATTTCCCTTTTGTGTGACTACTTTCTTTTATTGTAATGCTGGTTTTGCTGAGCCACTTAGTAGCTATCAGGCGATTGTTGAAAAAGTAAAAAAATTAATTGCTGCTGCCAATTCCCTGTACAAAAGTTCCGCTTGTATTGTATGTATTAATAGTACCATTTTCACCAGACGTGCCTCCCAATTCTACGATCATGGTCTTGCTATTATTCTTGATTTGAAAATTACCTGCTGATGCACTGACCGAAAGCCTTACCCTTTCATCCCCTTCTTTATTATTTACATAAATATCACCATTCCCGCTGCTGGTTTGCGTAAGCTTCACAGCTGTATAACCCGAAGAATTATAAAGTCCCAGGAAGCCTCCTGCACTGCTGTTGCATTGCATAACACCACGGGTCTTTCCATCACTATTGCTTACATAAACATTGCCGCCGCTACCATCATTACATAAGGTCAGGGTTCTCTTACCGGAAGGATTAAAAATTCCTATATATCCTCCACCGCCATCATTGGAACTGCTACATCGCATTGTTTCCTGCCCATTGCCATCCTCTAATCCCAAATAGCCTTCATTATTGGAAGTGTAAGTGATGTTCACTAATTTTTTACCTGCCGTATTATAGGTCTTAATAATTCCTTTGCCATCATCCTGGCTCAGATTAACCAATACATTACCATAAGTATCGATCACCTCAAATCTTTTGGCCTGTACTACATCCGGAACTGTTTTGGGATTTCTGAATGCCATAAAGATGGTTGCAAACGATGCAGCCATTAAAACAAGGATAGTTTTATACCGGCGATTAGTGGCTTCCAGCTTTTGAAGGCGAATTTCAATGTTATCCATAATAAAAAATTTAGAGGGAAAAGTTACTTAGTTATACCAAATAAGCCAAGTAATATTTTTTTGAATAATTTGGTAAAAGTTGGTTGATTTTTTAACAACTAGTTGATTTTATGTGAGTTGAACAGAGAGATTTTAATCCAACCGTTCCGGTTTTAAACCCTTACCTTTGTCCACTTAATTAATAATACAAAATACAATGAGCGACAAAAATCAAGGAACTGTAAAGTTCTTCAATTCAGAAAAAGGGTTTGGCTTCA
>JANNCC010000252.1:0-17706 GCA_031386125.1 Chitinophagaceae bacterium | reverse complement strand
AAGACAGAAGCGATACTGGAAGAACTGGACGAATTACAGAACCTTCTTTTCGCCGAAGGCAAACACTCTGTACTGGTGGTGATACAGGGTATGGATGGCAGCGGCAAGGATGGAGTAATTAGAGATGTACTCGGCAATATGAACCCACAGGGAGTAACAGTAAAATCATATAAAGCTCCAACTGCAGAAGAGTTGTCACATGATTTTTTATGGCGCATTCATCATGCTGCCCCTGCTAAAGGAATGATACAGGTGTTCAACCGGTCGCATTATGAGGATGTATTGGTTACAAGGGTGCATAAGTGGTGCGATGATGAAACCGCTACCAAAAGAATGAATGCTATTAATGATTTTGAAAAATTACTACAGGAGCATAATCATACACATATCCTGAAATTCTACCTGCACATTTCTCCTGAGGAGCAGCATGAAAGGCTAAGTGAAAGAATGAAAGACCCGGCCAAAATGTGGAAGTACAACGAAAAGGATTTTGAAGAAGCAAAGCTCTGGGATATTTATATGCAGATGTATGAGGATTGTTTTAATAATTGTAAAAGCCCTGCATGGACAGTAGTACCTGCGGACCAAAACTGGTACAAGGAGAATATTATTGCTTCGCAACTGCATAGTTTGTTAAAAAGCCTGAATATGCAATTTCCCGGCATGAAGAAATAATGTGTTTCAGATGAAAAAAGCCGGTTCATCGAAAAAGAATAATACACTTATTATAACCTTTATTTTTACTTATTAATATTAGAAAACTAAAATCAATTTTATGGGAATGTTTAAAGAATTTAAGGAGTTTGCCATGAGAGGCAATATAGTTGACCTGGCGGTAGCAGTAGTTATCGGCGGTGCTTTTGGTAAAGTAATTGAAGGGTTGGTGGATGGTGTCATCATGCCTGTTGTGAGTATGGTAGTTGGTAAGCCTGATTTCTCTTATCTCAGTTGCTCTATTAACGGTACTATTTTCCCTTACGGAAAATTTATACAGGCAATAATTATGTTCCTGCTGATCGCTTTTGCTCTATTTCTGGTAGTAAAAGCTGTGAACCGGGCTAATAAAAAGAATGAAGAAGCCCCTGCTCCAGCGGTTACTGCTGAGGATATTGTCCTGCTACGTGAAATCAGGGATGCTTTAAAGAAATAATTTGGGGAAAACAGGAGGATTTTCCATCATTTTGTTTCCCTTACTTTTGTAAAGTCCTGTTTCAATAACAGGACTTTATTTTTTCTCAACAATCTTTTGAAGTGAATAATACATCGTACCAGATAAAATTGCCCCAGTTTGAAGGTCCATTTGACCTGTTGCTTTTCTTTATTGAAAGAGACGAATTGGATATCTATAATATTCCCATCACCGGTATTATTAACGACTTTCTTGAATACATTCACAAAAGCGAAGAGTTGAATATTGAATTGAGCAGTGAGTTTATCCTTGTCATTTCCACCCTGATGAGGATAAAGGCGAAGATGTTGTTGCCCAGAAAAGAGCTGGATGCGCAGGGCAATGAAATTGATCCCCGCCAGGAGCTTATTAACAAGATACTTGAGTATAAAAGATTCAAAGAGGCCTCAGCCCAAATGGCAGAGATGGAGGCATTGCGTATGCTGATGGTAAAGAGAGGAAATATTCAGAAAGAATTATCACAGATTGGGGAAGAAGATAGTGAGGGTACAGAGATACAGAACATCACCTTGTTCAAATTAATGCGGGCCTTTGAAAGAGCCATGCAGAAATATAGTGACCGCCTCAACAAGCCGGTACATACTGTAGTGCAGTATAACTACTCAATGGAGGACAGCCGTGACCAGATGCTGACGCAGGCAAGGGAACAACGTAATCTATCATTTGAAAAAATATTTGATACCTGTGAAAACAGGGTTCATGCCATTTTCTTGTTTCTCTCTCTGTTGGAACTGGTGCAGCAGAAATTTTTGAAGATTATAATTGGCGAAGGGAAAAACAATTTTATTATTGAATACAATGAGCCGGAGAACAGGCTGACTGAGCTGGAAGAAATTAATCAACCACAATAAAAACTATAACAATGAAAAAATCTGCAACTGCTAACTGGAAGGGAACCGGTAAAGAAGGCACTGGTAAATTAACTACACAATCGGGAGTTTTGAAAAATAAGAAATATGATTTTCGCAGCCGTTTTGATGACGGCACATTTACAAATCCGGAAGAACTGGTGGCCGCTGCACATGCTGGCTGCTTTTCAATGAAACTGAGTTTTGTTTTAGGTGCTGCTGGTTTTACACCAAGAAAAATTGAAACAACTTGCTCTATTACACTGGAGAATGGTGCTATTACTGAAAGCCACCTGATAGTGAAAGCAAAAGTGCCAAGAATGAAAGCAGATAAATTTGCAGAATGCGCAGCAGAGGCAAAAGAAAATTGCCCCGTGAGCAAGTTGCTGAATACAACTATTACCATGGAAGCATCGTTAGACTAAAGGTCTTTTGTATAAAAGTAAAAGCCACCCTGGTTACCCGAGGTGGCTTCTGCATTTCAAAGCAGTTGGTGCGGCTAAATGCTCACTTTCTTTTTTTGAATTTTCGGTTTAATGGTAAATGGTCTTTGGTCAGAAAAAGGTTATAAGAACTAAGGGTTGATATATCATTTAAATCGTACAGTAAATCTAAGTTGGGTTTAGAGCCTATTTTTTTTTAATTTCAATTAGTATTTGGAAGGGTAAGCAATTATTTGAAAACACTATTTTTTTAAATAATTGATTTTCACTAATTTATGTCTTTTTAAAATCTACCATTATTTGGCTGGATGAGGGCAAAGAGTGTGAATAAATTATCAAACTCTACCGGTATTGTCAACACTAAAAGAAAGCTATGAATACATCATCACCAGTTTTGTGGCAACTGATCAAAAACATGAACCGGAATGAGAAGCTTTTTTTCAAACGAAAATTTGCTGAAGCAGGAGGAGTAAAAATTTCCCTTTACATAAAATTATTTGATGCCATTGCAGGGCAGAAAAGCTATAACGAGGAAGCGATTCTTAAAAAACTTGGCCCTGCCGTTAATAAAAAAAATATTGCCTTTCAGAAACATTACCTGCATAATCAACTGAACGAATGCCTGATTGAGTATAATAACCGAGGTAATGTGGAGCAGCAAATTTACAAGAGTATCCAGCTGATACGCATCAACCGCCAGAAAGGATTGCTGAACGAGGCATTGATACTGTGGGAGAAAACGATGAAAAAAGCAAGAAAGGTAGAGTTGTTTGCGATGTCACAGTTGCTGAAAAAGGAATTTGAAAAAATGATTCTTTTTAGTAGTGTGCAGGTGAAATATGATGATTTGCATACATTATTCAGATCTAATATTATGACTTACGATGAGTATGCCGAAATGATAGCCCTCCGGGATTTATATACAGAAGTATTAATGCTGAAAAGGAAAGCCCATTTTGATTTTGAAGATGCTTTGAAGGATGAAATAAGCCAGTTATTGCAAAAAATCAGTACAAAGAAAACGGGTTTGCAAAGCCGGTCATTCTGGCATCGTCATTACACACGGATGTGCCATGCTACCCTGCATTATCTGTCTAATGCAACTGATTTGTCTCTCGACTTAATACGGGATGCTGTAAGTGACTGGTGGGAACATAAAAATTTTATAGAAACTGATACAGAGCATTACATTGAACTGTTATACATGGTAAACTATGCCGGTGTAAGACATGGATCATATGATTATGTGGAACTTGTATTTAATGACAAAATAAACGGAGTGATAGACGAGGATGCGCAAAAAGCCCATTTCGAAGCAGTAAAATACCTGGCGTTAAATAAAGTATATAATAAAACTGCCAGGTACGGTGAAGTGGCAAAGCTGGTGGAAAACATGAAGGGAAAATATACTCAATGGGAGCCCCTGCTCAATGCCGAACTAAACAGAACAGTGTGTTTTTCATTGGGGATTGCCTGCTTTGTACTTGATCATTACACGGAGTCTTTACAGTTTATAAAAAGGGGAGTTACTTATTTTAAAGATGGTACCCGGGAAGAGCAGTTTATTTTTGCCAATCTTTTTTTATTGCTCATTTTATATAATATGAATAAAACAAAGCTGTTTGATGCACAGTATAAGTCCACTTATATTTATTTCTACAAGAAAGGGAAGGCTCATTCTTTGGGAAACACCCATTCTTTTGAAAAAACACTGATGCATTGCTTTCATGACACTTTTTATCTTACCTCGTATAAAGAAAAGTCAAAATTATTTCAGAAGGCGGTGGATGAACTTGATGCCAGCCGGGATAGTGAAGTACAAAAACAAACTCTGAATATTTTCAACTTTCATGGCTGGCTGCTAAGCCAGGTGCAGCGTATTTCTTATAAAGAATATGTTCAGGAAAAGTATATCAAAGACATCAACCAGAAAAAAGAATCATTAGTCTCCTTATAAAACCGATTATGAGGGCTAATTATAAATCCAGAGCAGTACTGGTTTTTTGGATTTATTAATAATAGGTTTCAACTCCTGCAGCAGAGTTGGTGAAACCGTCGGACAACCATTGCTTTGACAAATTTCATCGGTCACTTCTGTTTCCGGTATGCAACTATGAGAGTGAAGTACCACGGTTCTTTCAAAGGCATTATTATTACTGCTGTCAAGACCATGTAGTTTGTACGAATAGCCAAACTTGCCGGTGTAGGAGCTTCCAATTTTATACTTACCCAACGAAGTGCAACCACTGCCCACCACATTGCTGTATTTTCTGCCTTCCAGCCAGTTTTCGAAACAGTTACCATGTGCCACCAACCCTGTATTTTGTAGGGTATCTTTTTTTAAGTTATAAATAAAGAAACGATTCTGTCCGGAAGCGAGGTTCATATCAATCAGAAAGCAGGTGTTTTCATTGTACCCCTTTAGTTTTGCAAATAGTTTTACTGCTGCTGCTTTTTTCTCCAGCTTTTCTAACGTTTTGTCTGACACCGGGCTGATAGCTTCGTTTTTAGAGTCGTGGAGTGCCACTGTTTTTTTCCAGGCATTGGTGTTCGAAAACCAGGCAACAGCAACAATGGCAATGCCGGAAAGCAGCAACAGGCGAATAATTTTCATGTAACAGCGGTTGAGTTTGGTTAGATGCTTACTCAACTAAAATCCACAAAACTAATTTTTGAAGCTACCGTTAAAGCTTTCTAAAAAATGGTCAGAACCTCCAGCCGGTGTATAATTGTACCACATTGCTTTTTGCATCAATCCTTGAAATAAAATTTGGCCAGCTTCCGCCCAGTGGTGTTTCTTTGTTTACACTATTAAGGCTTACGTTGATTCTGCCGCCAATAAAAACCCCTTTGAAAGGATATATTTCTGCACCTGCAGTCAATCCATAATCAAAACGTTTGAAGTAATCGAATAAACTGCCGCTACCGGAGCCGGTACTGTCCACATTAGCATTTAATAAAAAAGCCACCTGGCCGCCTGCATGTATCTGAACCAGCTTTGAAAAATTAATAGTAATCAGTTGAGGCAACAGCAAGTAATCAAGATTTACAATGCCGGTATTCGAACTTGTTTTATAATTATAACCCTGGCGGGATAAAATAATTTCTGACCGGAATCCTACTATTTTTTTTTTGCCGGGAGCAATGTAACCACCAAACATATAGCCGGTGCGGCTGTTGGTATTGATATCTGAAGCGTCTTTAACATTTGCAAAATTAAGACCTGCCTTTATACCAATACCCAAACTAATCTGGGCATTAGATAAGAAGGAGAAAAAACAAAATATTATTAGCAGCAGATTTTTTTTCATGTAAAGGCATTTGGTTAATGAATTTGCAAGGCTGTATAAAGGTAGTTCGATTTTTTAATGCACCAATGCCTTTATAGGCAAATGCTTTGCCCTTCGTAGGTAAAAAAAATGCAGAAAGAAATTTATCCTTTCTGCATTTAATAAATTTAAGAGGAATATTATTCTAGCAATTGGCTCACCGTTACTTTGTCATTCATCATTTCCCTTACTGCATCGGTTATGGCTTGTGCATCATAGCCACATTCCCGGTAAAGCTCTTTGGGAGTACCATGCTCAACTAAACGGTCGGGGATACCAAGAATTTTCACCTCATTTTTATAACCATGCTCGGCCATAAATTCCAATATGGCACTACCAATACCACCTTTCACCGTTCCATCTTCTACCGTCACTAATTTTTCATACTGCTGGCAGGCTTCATGCAGTAATGCCTCATCCAATGGTTTGGCAAAACGCATATCATAATGACCCGGGTTCAACCCATCATTTTTTAACTCCCGGATGGCAGCGGCGGCAAAATTGCCGGGATGACCAAACGATAGGATGGCAATATCTTTTCCATATCTTATTTTTCTGCCCGTGCCAATTTTTATTTCTTTCATTTCTGTTTTCCATTCCGGCATCACACCTTCACCTCTTGGATAGCGGATAACGAATGGCGACGTAGTGGATTCTAATTGGGCAGTGAACATCAGGTTCCGTAATTCACTTTCATTCATCGGCGCACTTACAATCATGTTAGGCACACAACGCATATAAGGAATATCGTAACAACCATGGTGCGTCGGGCCATCATCACCCACTAAACCGGCTCTGTCCAGGCAAAATATAACTGGTAGTTTTTGAATAGCCGCATCATGCACCACCTGATCGTAAGCCCGTTGCATAAAAGAAGAATAAATATTACAGAACACTTTCATGCCTTGTGTAGCCATACCGGCACTTACCGTTACCGCATGTTGTTCAGCAATACCTACATCAAAAGCCCTGTCTGGCATTTTCTCCATCATAAATTTTAAGGAAGAGCCGGAAGGCATGGCAGGGGTAACGCCAAATATTTTATCATTTTTTTCTGCCAGTTCAATAATAGTATAACCAAATACATCCTGGTATTTGGGTGGTTGTGGCAAGTCAAATTTCTTTTTTTGTATCTCACCGGTTATTTTATCGAATAAACCGGGTGCATGCCATTTGGTTTGATCCTTTTCGGCTAATGCATATCCTTTTCCTTTTACTGTTACGATGTGTAAAATTTTAGGGCCTGGGATATTGCGAAGGTCTTTTAATGTGTCAACCAATTTGGCCACATTGTGTCCGTCTATGGGGCCAAAGTAGCGGAGTTTTAATGATTCAAATAAATTGGAATGGCTGCTTACCATTCCTTTCAACCCATCAGTAAGCTTGTGCGCCATGGCACGGCTGAAATTTTTACCCACCGGTAATTTTCCGAGCAGTTTCCAAACATCGTTTTTTACCTTGTTATAAGTTGGTGAGGTAGTAATGTCAGTAAGATATTCTTTTAATGCTCCCACATTCGGATCAATGCCCATGCAGTTGTCGTTTAAAACAATCAGCATATCTGCATCGGCTACACCTGCATGATTCATTCCTTCGAATGCAAGACCGGCTGTCATGGCACCATCACCAATAACGGCCACCACTTTTCTATCTGTCTCGCCTTTGTATTTTGCTGCTATCGCCATACCAAGTGCAGCAGAAATAGAAGTAGAGGAGTGGCCTACACCAAATGTGTCGTATTCGCTTTCACTTCTTTTGGGAAAACCGCTGAGGCCATGATATTTTCTGTTGGTAGGAAAATTATCACGGCGACCGGTTAATATTTTATGACCATAAGCCTGATGGCCTACATCCCATACCAATTGATCATAAGGGGTATTGTAAACATAGTGCAGGGCTGTTGTTAATTCCACCACACCAAGGCTGGCACCAAAGTGACCTCCATGCACACTTACCACATCAATAATGTATTGCCTCAGTTCATCACATACCTGGTGCAATTTTTCACGGGGTAGTTTTTTGAGGTCGGCAGGCGAGTCAATTGTTTTTAAAAGTGGTCCCGGGGTGATTTCCATGCAAATGTTTTAAACGCTGTAAAATTAATGATTTCCGGATAGCCGGTGTGCTAAAGATTACAAAACAAAGTATACTTGTTTTGGGGTAGTAGGCCAGAAAATCATTGTTGTAAACCTTTTACTGTTTCACAAATCGGAACCATCGGGTGGGACCGGTCATGCTTTTGGATTGCATAGAAAGCTGGTAAATACCAGGAGGAAGTTGCTCCATTGGAATTGAAAGGATGGTATTTCCAGCCTGAACAGGCACCATTTTTTTCATTACCCTGTAGTTGTTGATATTATAGATAGCCACTTCTGCAATGCCGGTTGAAGGAAATGAAAAATTAATACTTACCTGGCTAGTGGCAGGATTTGGCCATATTCTGCTTGCAGCAGATTCGTTAGATCTTATGTTAATGACAGAAGAAAAAGATTCCTGTCCACTTTTACTTATCATACGCAATCTGAAGAATGGCAATGTTGTAAAGCTTTCAGTAAAGCGATAATTATTATTCCAGGGTCCATTTATATTACCTGGCACGGCTACTGTAGCAAAGGGTGAAAAAGTAAAACGATCAGCACTGCGTTCAATAAATACATCTTTTAACTGTTCTGCATGGTCGATAAACCAATTACAGTGAACATCATTGTTATTTTTTTGAATAGTAAAAGAAATCAGTTTAACTGGCAGAACTATATAACAATCAAGTATTACAAAAGGGAAGGTGTGCAGAAAACAACCTTTTACTGAAGCTACAGTTAACCGGTAAGTGCCTTGTTTCAAATTGCCAATGGCAATGGTATTGGGGTTAGTTACTGTGCCGGTGGTATATGAATCTGTCGTTTCAAAAATTCCATCACCATCCGTATCAAAAGCCAGTATATAAGACATAGGGAATACGTTGCTATAATCATTTGCATGCACAATAACGGCAATGCTGCCATCATCGGGACAGGCCTGTGATTTTGTATAATAAAAGCTATAGCTGATATCTGATATGTCGCCAGGAGTATTGTTGGTAGCATTACCACTTTGTTGCGGGTCTTTTACCCAGCCACAATCGCCATCGAGTCTTCGGGCAAAGCTGTTGCCCCGTCCGGCTGATTCTCCAATTGTTTCGTAATTGATGGTCATCAGATCGAGATCAAATGTTTGGGAAGTGCAGTTTCCTCCAACAGTTGAAGTAGTGATGAGTGAAGACGATTCAACCGGTAAAGATCTTGCTACGGCGTCAACCACATTCAGATTAGGATCGAACAAAACTAATTGTTCGTTTGCTGCTCCTCCGTCTGTCATAAAGCCATCACCTGTTGTTGGAATAGTGCCGCTGGTGCAATTGCAGGTGGCCCAGTTAAGATCAGGATGAATAGTGCTGTCAATATTGGCACAGGGTCCAGGCAGCACATTCTGGCCCGAAAGAACATAAAATTCGCCTGGTTGTAAAATTGTATTGGCAGGAATAGTAATTGAAAAATCTCCGTCTGTAAGAATATAGCAACCAATGTTAACAGGGCCGGGGCCAAAGTTGAGTAATTCAACAAAATCAGCAGAAGAGCCACAGGCAGAAGGAGGCCATGGCATATATTCATTAATCACCACTTTTCCTTGTGAGAACGCAGGGCTTTGGGATTGACATAATATCAACACCAAAAGGAAAATCCTTGTTAAAAACTGGTAGAGGGTTTTCATTGGTACTGGATAGCTATTGTAATATGCAAAAAGGATCGATAGAATACAATATTTTGAAAGCTAATTTTGAATGATTTAATGGATTTGCCTTATAAATTTGAGGTGTTTCTATTAAATTTCCCACTTGTAGAACCAATCCACCACTGGTATATTTACGGAACCCGTCTGTGCCGGGATTGATTAGATTTGCTTCATGCAGAGCAGGACTACGAGATATTGGTTACTACAGTTTGCCGGCTGGGGGTTTGTTGGCCTGGTAATGATTTTTTTTGCACATGCCTATAAAGTTGATATTTCAAACAAGGTTTTATTGGGGAGGATTGCCATTGTCTTTACAGCTGGGATATTGGTAACACATGTGCTGCGCCTTATTATCAAATGGCAGGGCTGGATGATGCAGTCAGTAGAAAGGGTAATACCCAAAATGGTCGTTGCCGTGGTTATCGCTTCCATGCTTTTCAGTTTGATTGTACTTGGAGCCATTGATTATTTCAAACTGGGATCCGAATCTGCAAAAAAACTTTCTTTTTTTGCCAAATTAGTTGGTTCTACGGTGGACAACGGCTTGTTTATTTTACCCTGGGTATTGATTTATTATTTCTACCATTTCTTTCAAAAAAGCCAGCGGCAACAGATGGATACACTACGACTGGAAACCCTGATTAAAGAACTGGAATTAAAAACAATTAAAGCTCATATCAACCCTCATTTTATTTTTAATTCGTTGAATAGCATCCGCGCACTGGTGGATGAAAACCCTCAACGGGCAAGAAAAGCAGTAACGGAGTTGAGTAACATTCTTCGCAGTAGCCTGCAATCTGAGAAAATGGAAACAGTGTCTCTGGAGAAAGAACTGAATATTGTAAAAGATTATCTGGCCCTGGAAAATATGCGGTTTGAAGACAGGTTGAAAATTGAATATCATATTGATGAAGATACTTTAGACCAACCTGTGCCGCTGATGATGTTGCAGACACTGGTAGAGAATGCCCTCAAGCATGGTATCAGTAAACAAATAAATGGGGGAGTAGTAAAGGTGATTTCTGATTTTAAAGACGACTACCATGAACTGGTAGTACAGAATACAGGTTCCTTAAACGGCTATAAAAGCGGTGATGAAGGTTTTGGGCTGTCAAGCACCACTAACCGGCTTAGTTTATTATACGGCGACAAAGCAAGATTTGAAATAAAACAAATGACCGCTTCCATGGTAGAAGCAAAGGTGCTGATACCGGTGAGTGCAGTTTAGGGGTTAATGTTTTTGCAGATTAGCTAACCTGTGCAATTTTGAATAAACTGTAAAACAAAAATATAAACAGCAACAAGAAATCAGAAAACATGAAAGCAATTATAATAGACGATGAAAGATTAGCCAGAATGGAATTAAAAAAACTACTACAGGATTTTCCTGAGGTGGAAGTAGTGGACGAAGCAGCTAATGCGGAGGAGGGTCTCAGTAAAATTGAAAGCTTGCATCCCGATGTTATTTTCCTGGATATACAGATGCCGGGAAAAACGGGCTTTGATATGTTGTCGCAGTTAGAAAGAACACCACAGGTTATTTTTACCACGGCGTATGATGAGTTTGCATTGAAAGCATTTGAAGTAAATGCCCTGGACTATCTGCTGAAACCTGTAGAGCCCAAGCGGCTGGCAGATGCAATTCAGAAACTGCAAATAACAGACCACAAGGAAGTTAAGGCAGAAGGAGAAAATTTTAATAACAGTATACTTACCGAAGCCGACCAGGTATTTGTAAAAGATGGCGAACGGTGCTGGTTTGTAAAGCTGAGTGATATACGGCTGTTTGAAAGTGTGGGCAACTATGCCAAAGTGTTTTTTTCCACCAACAAACCGCTTATCCTTAAATCACTGAATGCACTGGAAGAAAGATTGGATGAAAAAACTTTCTTCAGGGCCAACCGGAAACATATTGTAAACCTGCGGATGATTGATAAAATAGAACCTTACTTCAACGGCGGCCTGCTGCTGGAACTAAAAGGAGGAGAAAAAATAGAAGTAAGCCGCCGGCAAACAGTGAAGTTTAAAGAAATGATGAGCTTGTAAATAAAACAAGGAGGTGGATTCTCTTTAATTCTTTTTTCTTCTCTCAAAAATAAACTGGCCACGTCGGTCTCCTACGTCGTCAACGGCAATATATCTGGGCTCTTTATTAGCCTGCTTTTCAACTTCAGGTTTCACTTTCTTCCATATATCGTTTGTACTCAGGTATTCATTTTCATTTTCTACCAGAGATTTAATAAAATACTTAATAAATATGCTGATATCAGGAACTTTTTCAACGTTACCACTGGTCATCATTTTGCGACTGGCATTTTTATTTTGTTCTTTAATATTTTCAGGTACTGTCTGAGACATCTCTCTCATCAATAGGGCACCACTAAAACAGGCATCAAGTACTATCAGAATATGTTTTGCACCACCGTATGATAATATTTGTTGAATATCTTGTGAACCAATATATTGGTGTCTTTTTCCTTTGATAGCATCTGATGGAATCAGGTATCCATCCGCCTTGTCAAGTTTATTAATGGTAACTTCTCCATGACCAGCAAAAAAAATGAAAAGGTTGTCATTGTCAGTAAGGCTTTCA
This sequence comes from Chitinophagaceae bacterium, assembly GCA_031386125.1. Lineage (GTDB taxonomy): Bacteria > Bacteroidota > Bacteroidia > Chitinophagales > Chitinophagaceae > JJ008. Next base: position 5,536 of record JANNCC010000252.1, on the reverse strand, counting down.
TTCTTTTTTATAACTAATTCCAAAATAGCTTCCCGGCTTTTATTATAGAGAGTATCAACATTTTCCGGATCGAATGTGTATTGATTAACTAAAACGTCTCTTAACTGGTTTGCATCGCTAATAGGTCTTTCCAGATCCTCAAGATTATCGTCCATATAATCTTTTTCTGCTATTAATATCGCATAGTATTTTCGCTTTTCCATCTTATCTTCCTCGTCTTTCTTTTTTTCTTTTGGCGGCGCACCTATATCTACAGATCGTACAGCTGTATTACCCTTTCCATCTGTCGCTGTTATTTTTAAAGAATTATATCCTTTGGTTATGTTTATAGTTGCTATAAAATAGCCATCTTTTTCAACTACGGCCTTTACTCCATTAATTATTACTGAATCAATACCTGACTCATCATCTTTGGCAGTTCCTGTTATTTGTATTTTTGTACTATCTGCTTCAATCGTAAACCCCCGGTCCTGTTTTTTTACATAGCTGTAGTTGATACTATCTATTTTAGGCACTGTTTTATCACCGCCCCTCATAATGGCCCGTTTTTTTTCAATCTGGGATTCTATGACCTGCAATGTTTTGACCAGATTGGGTTGTTGAGGGTCTAATATCAGGGATTTCTCATAAAGCACTTTCGCTTCGTTATACAATTCCTTTTTATTTAAAATATAGGCTTTCACAAAAAGAATATCTAAATAGGCTCTTTTAATTTCATCTTTTATGCCAGCGTTATATTGCAGGTTGACGGCCTCAATCGTTTCCAGGGCAAGTTTCATATTTCCCCTTGACACATTTGTTACGGCAGTTACAAAGGTCCTATAAACTTTGTATTTAGGGTTATCGAGAAAGGACCCTAGCTTTTTTTTACTATATAAATAAAAATAGCTGGTTGCTGTGTCAAATAAATTGAGCCTTACCAACGGTGAAATAATATTGATGTATGCCTTGCCATACAATGAATCCAGTTCAATACATTTTTTAAAATCCAGAACCGATGAATCGTACTTTGCAGTTAAATTGTAAAAGATCCCTCTGGTATGATAATATCCCACATAAACCGGACTTAATTTTATGGCATACTTTATATCTTCCATTGCCGATTCAACCTGTTTTATTTCAAACCAGGCTAAGCTTCTGCTTTCATAAGCATTCGAATTGCCGGGCTCAAGACTGATGTTTTTTGTAAAATCTCCGATCGCCAGGTCAAATTGTTTTAATTTAGAATAAGCATATCCTCTTTTAGAATACGCAAAAGAATAACCGGAATCCATACGAATAGCAGTGGTAAAATCCAGTATGGCTGAATCATATTTATTTTTTAATAAATAAGCAAAACCCCGGAAGCCATAGACATGTGTTATGGCAGAATCAAGAGAAATTGCTTTTGTGAGGTCCAGCAATGCCGAATCAGGTTTAGGTATCTTCAATTGGGAATAAGCATATCCCCTGTTTGCATAGGCAAACGAATAATTTGTATCGAGGTGGATGGCTTTTGAATAATCCCGGATGGCTAAAAAAAATTGTTTGTTTTGAGCATAAGCAAAACCCCGGTTAGCATAAGCCTGTGTAAAATTACTATCGAGGGCAATTGTTTTATTAAAATCAAATACAGCCAGATCAGGCTTGTTCATTTTTAAGTATGCATTTCCTCTGTTTGCATACGCAAATGAATAATTTGGATTCAGTTCGGCGGCACTGCTAAAATCCAGTATAGCTGAATCAAACGAGGTTTTGCTATAATAAGCCAGCCCACGACTGATATACGATTCAGCTTTGCTGGAGTCAATGCTGATGGCTATAGTAAAATTATAAATAGCAGAGTCATAATTTCCGGTATTATAATAGCCGGAACCTTTTTCAATATAATACCTGGCAGTATCCTGTGCATCTGCCGAACAAAAAGAAAGTATAAACAAGAAACAGAAAATGGGTTTGCTAAAAAAGGCTGGAAGTTTCATACTGTTTTATTTTATTCTCTTTTCAAAAATAAACTGGCCGCCAAAATCTCCTGCTTCATCCAACGCTGCATATTGAGCAAGGGTTGATTTTACTTTTTTAGATACATCTTCCCAAAGATCCTTTGCACTCACATATTTTTCCTGTGTGTTTTTTTTCAGGTATTCTGTCAGGTGATAAATAAACTCACTGTTGTCAGGTACTTCTTCAATATTTCCGCTTGACATCACTTTCCGGCTTTCCAGCTCATATTGTTTTTTAATATCGTTCGGAACTTCAGGAGAAGTTTTTCTTGTAAAAATTCCGCTGTAACAGGCATCAAGAAGTATCAGGATATGCTTTGCATTACTTCTCAATAAAGCCTTGAAAATATCCTCTGAAGTAATGTAGTAGGAAGTCAGGGCTTTTTTTGCAGAACTGGGTACGAGATAACCATCTATTTTTCCCTTCTTATCTATAGTAGTATCACCATGACCGGCATAAAAAATCAACAGGTTGTCTTTATCTGTCATTTTTTTGCATCGGGCAATAATTGTTTCAATAATATCCTCCCGGCTTCGGTTATAGAGGGTGTCAACATTAGTTGAATCAAAAGTGTACTGCTTAATTAATATATCTCTCAGATTGTTTGCATCTCTTATCGGTGTTCTTAAATCAGGAATCGAAGGGTCGGCATAATCTTTTTCTGCAATCAATACAGCATAATATTTCCCCGCTTCCGGGGCGGCCGCTTTAGAATTGGCGGGTGCCGAAAATTTATTATTCGTTAACTCATTTAAATCAAAAGCTTTGGTTGTACTATCTTTTTGTTTGTTAAAAGCAGTAATTGCTAATGAACTGACATCTGACTTTAATGTAAGGTTGGCAAAAAATGTACTGCCATTAACATAAGCGGCAAAACCATTAATTTTTAATGAGTCAATCCCTGCGTCATCTTTTACTTCGCCGATTAAAGACACTTTTAAGACACTGCTATCTGCTTCAATAGTAAACCCACGGTTCTGCTTCTGCACATTGGCTGTCTTTATTTCTATTTCGGCCTTTTTTTTATTTAAACTCCTAGAAAGGGTCATCTTTTTTTGCAAACTTACCAACGCCTCGCCGAGGTCAGGTTGTCTTGGATCTATTATTAATGATTGGTCATAGTTAATTCTTGCCTCTTCGTATCGTTCCAGTTTTTCTAAAACATATCCATTTAAGGAAAGGACATCTATGTAACGTCTCTTAGTCTCATCTTTTGATTCAGTGCCATATTCTTTTGAAGCAGTATCAAGGCTGGCCAATGCCTCATTCCACTTGCTGTCCGCAACCTGTTCCACTGCCTTTAGATAGTAGTTATAAAACTTGTACTTATCCTGGGTTAAAAAAGATTCAAACTTCTTGTCACCAAACCGGGCATTTATTTCCTTGTATAATTTCTTTTCAGTGTATAATTTGTAAAACAAGGCCGCCTCTCTAAATCGTTGAAGGCGAACCAGCGGAGATATGATATTAATGTAAGGATTGCCATGGTCGGGAAATTTTAACAGGTAGGTTAAAAAATCGAGGATAGAAAGTTCATACTCCCCCAGGCTATTGTAAAACAAACCTCTGTAATTATTATTATTAGCATTTACCGAATCAAAACTAAAGACCCTTGTGATATCCTGCAGGGCTGAATCGGGCTGGTTATTATAATAATAGGCTTTACTTCTGGTCCTGTAAAAATCTGCATTATTGGAATCCAGGTTAATCAGTTTGGTATAGTCCTGAATCGCTAACTCATGTGCTTGCTGTTTTTGATAGAAGTCGCCACGGCTTTGATAGTAATTTTTTAGTCTTTGATTATTGGTTTGCGCAACAGATTCAAGCCTGATGGCAGTTGTATAATCTGCTATTGCAGAATCAATATTTTTACTTTGATTATAGGCATTTCCCCGATGATAGTAGAAAATGGATGAATCAGGTTCAAGGCTGATCGCTTTAGAACAATCTTGTATTGCCTTGTCATATTGTTTAATCCTGTGATAAGAGACGCCCCGTTTGTAATAAGCAATTGTATAACCGGCATCCATACTGATAGCTTTATTATAACTGGTGATGGCATCAGTATACTTTAGCTTAAAAAGAAACTCATCGCCTTTACTGAAATAATACCTGGCATCTTTAGTTTCCTGTGCTGAAGCAGTAACAGTACATAAAACCATTAGTACCGCTAAAATGGCATTAAGTGAAAAAAAGTGAAGTCGCATACGAGGTGGTTTATTTATTAATAAGAAAACGTACTGATTTTCCTGACATGTCTTTGCATTAAATATGTTTCATTTCAACCAAAAAAAACAAAACAGACCGATCAGTTGCCGGCGTCCGGAAGTCTATTCTATCTTCTCTTAATTTTATTTTCCTTGTATCAAGTAGCCGGGACCCAAGTTTTTCTTTTACTCCCTGCAGGATAGTTCTCTTTTTTTCAATTATATGTTTTTTCAATCCTTCAAAGTCAATGGAGTCTTTACTATATAAAATACAGAAGGTTTCTTTGCCGGTTGTTGCGTCGAGAGTGGCATGATCATCTTCAGAAGGAAGATAATAAGTGGCATTAGACGAGTTGATAGCGGCGCTGAAATATGTTTCGACGGGAAATAGCAGCGATATTTTTTTATTAGCATCTTCGCCAAATATATATATGTAGCACGGTGCGTTGGTGCTGAATTTAATTTTAAATTGATCACCGCTTTTTAAAGGCTCTGTAATCTTATAAAAACTATAGTCTGTCTTTACCGTGCCCTGCCCAATAGCATTATTAGTATTTATATTCGATCTCATTACTTTTAAAGAAGTATCTTTTTCATTTACCCATTTTACAAATTCGATACTACCCGACAACTCCGTTTTCCCGGCTTCAAAATCCATTAGTTCAACAGCATAACTACCATCTTTCATCACCTGTTTATAAGGAAGCCAGAAAAATCCTTTATTACCCCAGGTGTCTCCCCAGCTGTTCATTACTTCAAAAGCACCACCACCAGCCCTTTTATCATCAAATCCTATAATACACATAGCATGACTGCCCGGTATTTTTAAATCATCTTCCGGCTGGGTCCAGATACCTGTGGAAGAGATTTTTTCAAACGAATCATAAATTTTCATGCTGATTACAACTGGCTTCATTTCTACCAGGCTTTTTTTAATTTTTATGATGTCATTCTTTGTAATGGAGTCAAACGTTTTATTTAATGCGAGAAAATCTTTTATTTTATAGGGGTTGGCTTCTTGCAGTTCATTATTTCCCCGAATATCCGTCGCACAGTCAACGGGTCCCTCTTTTTTTAGTACGGCACCATTAGCCCTCATTACTTGCATTGCTTTTAAAATGGTGGTTCCATTCATACATTCCGCATCACCTGCATCCTTTATCTTGTAATAAAGGTATCCAGGGGAGAAAACATATTTTTTTATACTATCTGTATTTACCATGTTTCTGTTAATAGCATAGCTGATGGTTCGGGCAGCATAAGCAGAGCTCCAGGCTACACAGGTACCGTTTTGTCCCTGGGTTTGTGGAACGGGTGCATACTTTTTTAATGAAAAGGAAGAAGGC
>JANNCC010000238.1:0-6494 GCA_031386125.1 Chitinophagaceae bacterium | reverse complement strand
TGTCCACGAGCGCGCGCGTCGGCAATGAGTTTCGTCGTCATCGTGCTCAAGCCCCAACGTTTTTTGCTGTCGAGTTTGAAATGCGAAATCTCTACTGGAATTTTCGCTTCCCTTCCAATCGTTAAAGCTTCTTCAATAGCTTGCGTTACACTATCACCTTCATCCCGCATGTGGCTTGCATACACTCCACTATATTTTGCAGCAATTTTTGCTAGTGTTACTATCTCCGGTGTTTTAGTATAAGTGCCGGGTATATAAATAAGCCCGGTTGATAAACCAACTGCCCCATCTCTCATGGCTTTATCAACAATGTTTTCCATTTGTTTCATTTCATCAGCAGTTGCATCTCTGTTGGCACGGCCCATTACGGCTTTGCGTACATCATTATGACCAACTAATGCAGCGACGTTGATAGAAAGTTTTAATGAATCTATCCAACGCAAATATTTTCCAATATCTACACTGGAGGAACCACAGTTGCCAGTAATGCAAGTAGTAACACCATCCAAAATAAAACTGGTAGCTTTGGGGTCTTTAGCTTCATCACCTTCCAAGTGAGTATGCACATCAATAAAACCGGGAGCAATGATCAATCCTTTTGCATCAATGGTTCTTTTGGCAGACAGGTTTATATCACGGCCGATTTTTATGATCTTCCCGTTCTTAACAGCAATGGCTCCATAGTACCAGTTATTACCGGTGCCATCAATTATTTTTCCATTGGAAATAAGGAGGTCACAATCCTGGCTTTGAGCAGCAAAACTGATTGTAAAGAACAAAAAAGGCAGTATCCATTTCATAACAGGGAAGTTACATAATGAGGGGCAACTAATTTGGTAAGTGCAGGACAATCTTTTACCGTTCAAAATTTTTTGTCCCGGTACGGACACGGGGTTTTTTCTGCAGTTCATTTTTTTATTACTTAGACAAGCTCTTTATAAAAATACTTTCCAGTTCGGTAGCAGTACTATGAATAAGTGATTCATTGACTTGTAAAATCAAATCATTAGAAGTGGGGCCGCCGGCACGGGCAACAATGCGATTATTCCTCAGGTTTTCAGCAAACAATTTTGCTTCCATTCCTTTTACAGTAAGCCGAAAAATATTTGTTCCTGAAGCAATGCGGTGAATTTCAAACCGGCTATTACTACTTAATTTTTTAATCAACTCTTCGGAAATAGCAACAGCTTTGGTAAACCGTTCCCCAAAACCATCTAGATAATAGTTGGCCACTGCGGCATATGGCCATGCTTGGTGAAGTCCGCCACCAAACATTCTTCGGGTATGATACATAGGTGCGATAAATTTTTTTGACCCTGCCAATATTGCACCGGAAGCGGCATTAAAATATTTGTATAGCGAAACGTAAACCGTATCAAATAACGAGGCATATTCAGTAACTGTGACACCAGTGTAAGGAGTGGCGAGAAAAATTCTTGCACCATCTAGGTGCATTTTAATATCATTTGCTTTTGCGTAGGTGGCAATTTGTTTCATTTGCTCATACTCAAAAATTTCTCCCTGCTTTCTTCTTACGGGTGATTCGATTGAGATTACACCAACCTTTGAAGCAACTCTTCCACTTTCAGTTTTTTTAACAACGGCATCTACTTCTTCTGCTGTAAAAGTTGCTTTGTTTGCACCAAGGGGAATTAGATTAAGATTGCTGAGTATTTGTGTACTATCACCGGTATCATTATATACATGACTTTCGTGTTGTACAATAGCCCTTTTATTATTTCCTGCAAGGCTTCGAATGGCGAGATGGTTTGCTAATGTACCCGTTGGCATAAACACAGCCGCCTCCTTACCAAGTAGTTTGGCAAATTTTATTTCCAGTTCTTCCACGCATTCACCTATCGAATAGTTATCCGGGATGAGAGTGTCTTTTTCTGTCAACTGTGCAAGCAGTTGCCCATATTCTTTTGTGGTAAGATTAATCCCGTCACCAGTAAAATCAGCCGCAATTTTTGCACTATTAGTATTGCTGACGCCAGCTGAAACTATTGGTAAGCCCAGAAACGGTGTTAATGCAGTGGCGGATGATAATTGTAGAAAATGTCTTCGTTTCATAAGCAATTAGAGGTTAGTTGAACCTCGTCGGACATTTTATTTTTATTTATAACGATTTTAAAAATGCAAGCAATGCCTTTTTATCTCCTTCATTGAGATACAATCCAAATGTATGACCTTGTACTGGAAATGGTTTATCAATATTCGGATTGAAACCGGAAGGTCTAAAATCACTTTGCAGTCTTGCCGGGTTAAACATTTCTTCCAAGCTACTAACATAGCCGCTGTGCATTAATGCAGTGCGATTCCACACACCAATTAAAGAAGGCACTTTATAATAACCTGTACCCCGTCTGCTATATAAGGCAAGACCCGGGTCTGTTTTTACACTAAAGTCAATTACATCATACTTTGCCATTTCTTCTTTGGTTGGTTTAAAGCCATCTGCCAATGTAAGTTTATTGCTGGAATAAAGTGGTGGTGTGTGGCAACCCGCACAAGTTTCTTCCGCAAAAATTGCTTTGCCTTTTGCAATCAATTCCGGTGAAGCTTTCTCCGGATTGGGCAATGGCTTTAATGAATAAAGATATTTGGCTAATGCATAAGCCTGCGCATCAGAAAAACGGGTATAGCGTTGCAGTATTACACTATCGGGTGAAGTGTCCGGTTTAAAACCACCGTAAGAGTTTGTAAAATCCAATTCCTGGTTTAATGCAGCATACCGCATCACATCGCCGATGTCACGATGAAGCAGCATACCGGTACGGTCAAGATATTTTCTTTCTTTTAAATTAAATAGATCCGGGATAGCAGTAGGTGAACCGAATGCACTACTGTGACGGTGCATCACACCCGGAACTGTTGCCATCAAAACCCCGGTTGCATGTTTCCATTCAGGATTTTTAATATACTCCTGGCTTTGCTGTTTGATCCAGGGGGCGCCAAATAAACCAAGAAATGAACCACCAACCATTGCGTTAGCTGCACTGTCTGACATTTTCATTTTCTCAGCCCGGTTTTTCAATGCAGCACCAAACAAATCATCAAACGGTAAATTGCCTTGTCCGCCTTTAAGAACAGAACCGTCATTCATTACCCGGTTATGACAACTGCCACAGGAAAATGTACCTATTTCAATTCTCCCTTTTTCACGAACAACCAAACTGAAAAAAGGAATAGTACCTTCTTTGGAAACAGGAACATGCATGGAGCTATAAAAACTCAACATCCCTTCCAAGGCTGATTTGTTTAGGGAGCTGTCCATTAAGAAATTAATATTCTGGGGCATATCATAAACGAACTCCCCGGCTTTTTCCCAATCTTCTTCTGACTTTATTTTTGATGCATCAAAAACTATTTCAGGATTTTGTTTCAATAACCATTCATAATAACCTTTGGGTTCTTTGCCAGATAAATACAGCGGATATGTTTTATAAGCAATGCGTTCAGGTATTTTATTATACAAATCTTCTGAGATAGGGTTCACTTCAATTGATTTGTCTACCAGCGGCAGATGAGCCGTTTTTAGTTTTTTCATATCCCATAGCCTGGGGATATCGTTTAACTTATTTAAACCAAAACTTAGGAGGAGTGAACTGATAATTATGGTACAAAATACCAAGCTGATTTTTTTGTATAGCATAACATACAATTTTAGATTTTGTATTGGTTTACAAACAGGCTCGTTTATGCTGAATTTCTTTTTACAAGCGGTTGCCATTTTTTATATGTAGCACTTCGCCATAACCATTCCAGCGGCCCGTAATTAAAATACTTTAACCAGATAGTACTTAGTATTATTTGACAAATAAAAACAAGTATGCCGAATATAGTATAGTAAACAGGCCCAACTTCTCCCATATAACCCAATCCTGCACCGAGGAAAGCAAAATTGCCGATGAGTGAGTGCATTACATAATTGCTAAAAGCCATTTTACCTACCGGTGCAAGAATGGACATAAGCTTATTACCTGCTTTCGTTTGAAAGCCTAGCATAAATAAACCAACATACGCCAATGCAAGCGGTGCTACTCCCAGTGCATAGGCAATGGTTTGATAAAGTCCTTTTGTTTTCAGTTGCCAGTAGTCGCCCATGTTATTACTCATGTATTGCGCCAGCAAATAATTGGCGGGTAATCCAATGGCAAGGCCTCCGCCAATAATCCAGTACAGTAATTTTTTGTGCTGCAATATGTTTTTATAAAAATCAGAACGGCCAAGTACATAGCCAATGAGGAACATGCCCACTACTTTGGGTATTCTGCTTACAAAAAATAAATATTGATACCGGTAAAAGAAACCTCCGAGATTAATCTTTAGCTGGTCCCACCAATTGCCCTGCTTCATTATCTTCATAAAATCTTCTTCACTTTTAATAGCAAACATTGCATTCTCGACTTGCCTTCCGGTTTTAATCATCAGCTCAGCAGGATAGTTAAGCACCGGCCAGGTCATTTTTAAAGCATATAATAGTATGGGGGAAAGAATAAGGATGCCGCCAGTTATCAACAATGTTTTATTAGAAAATTTTCGTAGCGGTAGTAGTATAAAGCCAAGCATGGCATAAAAGAATACAATATCTCCTACCCATATTAATATATGAATAGCTCCGAGCAGTAGCATAAATAACAGTCTTCTTCTTACTGTAGGTAATGGATTTATTCCCTTTGCTTCGGCTCTTTTAAATTGCAATGCAATGCCCCAGCCGAAGAGTAGGCTGAAAATAGAATAAAATTTTCCTTCAATGAATAGGTGGTGAAGAAACTCCATCGTATCATCTGCTTTGGGCAAAAGATAAGGGCCTGTAGCATTTGCCGAGCCGCTATACCAGCTAAAGCCACCCAGATTGGCAATAAAAATACCGAGGATTGCAAATCCACGGAGGACATCCATGAATTTTTCTCTTTCAATAGTTTGAACAGGAGCTAAGCTCTGCATGGTTAGTTGGTTTAATGGTTTGGCCGAAAGAACGCAGAAGATACAAAAAATTGCAATTTAATCTTCTTTACTGCCTTTATCTCCCACAAAATACTGCTCTTTATTTTTGAACAGCACATTGAAAGTGGTGAGTGAGCCGTAGCAACGGGTAATGTATTGCTGTATGTTTACTTTTTCTTCATCACTCAATGTTTTATTGCTATTGATGTTTTGTTCTAACACCCGCAACCTATCCCGCAGCATTACTATTTTATGAAAGAAATCATCAATGGGAATTTCTTTTGGCTTCAGACTTTTATCTGCTGGTTGAAGCAGCATAATTCCTTTTATCCATTTATCACCAAGTGGTACATTCTCTGTAATACCACCCCACATCTTTAAAATTTTCAATATTGATTTTTCCACTTCACTGGTAGTTTCTACTTCTGCACTTACATTTTCCGGAATGATATCATCCAGCTTATCATCTGTTTTATCTATTTCTTTAATGCCGTGATTGATAAAAGAAATAAGATAGGTGGCATACTTAATGCCAACGATAACACCGGGGCCGTAAAGAGTATGTTGTAAACGGGTGCCGATGCCTAGTGTTGTTTGTTCCATAATCTTATTTTTTTAAATAGCGATAAAGGAAGGCGCACAAAAAACCAACTACTACATAAATAATAAACTTAATAAGCCGGCCTTTCCAGACCCGGGTGGATTGATTTTTTTCCGGAGTATCCATATCGGCCAAAAGATAGAAATTTTTAGCCAGTTTTGTTCACCAGATTTTTACTGTCAGAGGTGATAATTTTTTTCTGCCTTCTTTAGCACATCTTCTTTATAAAACAACACCGCTTTAAACTGACCCTTAGTATACAATTCTAACTGGTCGGTAAAATGTGTGGAAGAGGGATTGCCACTGTTATCACTTACACCAAATCGTTTATTGGTGCCTGAATAATAAAGGCTGTTGTAAGATGGTAATGGTCCCAGTAGGCAGAAGCCAACCCGACCGGGAGACTATGCTGACATCTTTATATTGCTGTACAATATCATAATCCTCTGCATCTGCAATATCAGGGTTTGAACAGCAGTAATTTATAAACTCAACTTCAACCCCAGGCCAGAGACCTGCTGCACCCGTAAACTTTTTGTTACATCTTCATCATACAAAAGATCGAGAATAAATGTAAAGGAAAAATTTTTGCCGATGCCAAGTGAAAATAAATTAGTGAAAATTACATCTACCTTCTCGGGATTTCGTTTGTAATTACTAAATAGGTCGAGACGGCTGGTAAAGGTTGATTTTTTAGAAAAGTATTTGGTGTAATGCATGGAAATGAAAGCACCGATTTCTGTATAGACCCTATGGAAAGAATCTACACCGAATTTTTTAGCGGTATAAAAATCCCGGTCCAGCTTGGTGATCCAGCGTATAGTAGCAGGAGTAGCAAAAATTGAAAAATAAGATTCAGGCTTTTCATTTTTATAATCAACACCCAATGAAAGCAGTGCCCTGCCGGGCGACAGAAAATTTGAAATCTTTTCGTGGTAATCAG
>JANNCC010000189.1:0-2291 GCA_031386125.1 Chitinophagaceae bacterium | reverse complement strand
AATTTCTTAAGCGGTATAAATGGTCTTAAATATACTGTGTCTCTGTTAGTGTTCTTCATCCAAAGCTTTATGTCTTCCATATCTTCTTTTGCGAATTGTGATTTATGACATTGCATAGCCCTCTCAGCATCTGCAGTATTTTCTTTGCTACATTTAATACGCATTGTCAGGTACTCTTTTTTTACTGGTTTCCAAAAGTCAAACATTCTTTTAACCCCAGTTTTAAAATTGGGTGTTTGTTTCCAATTTTCAGTTGGAATACCTGTATAGTATAGCTGTTGCGGCATTAAATATAGGAAAGAACATATTGCAGATGCAGAGTTGGCTATGCAGTGTAATAAATCACAATTCACAAAAGAAGAAATGGAAGACATACAACTTTGGATGAACAACACTAATAGAGACACAGTATATTTAAGACCTTTTATACCAGTTAAGAAAATATCATACAGCTTATTTTAGTGAAAGAGAAAACCACATGCCGCTAACATGAACTGTGTAAAAAACCAAATATTTTTTTACTTTTTTATGGTTTAGCTGAACAGTAATTAGGTTGATATAAGCTATTGTTTTTTACGACTGCAAATACTTGTTTTAATAGTTTGTTACACACCGCTATCAACGCCTGTTTCCCCGTCTTGCCATTGGCCCGTAATCGTTCATACAAAGCCTTACATGCAGGATTGGTTTTTATTGCATTCATTGAACACATATACAACACATCCCGTAAATTTTTTCCACCCCGTTTGTATATCCTGGGCTTGCCATGTATGCTGCTACCGCTACTATACTCTGTAGGACTTAATCCCGCAAAGCTTATTAGCTGACGGTGGCTATGGGTGTTTTTAAATCCCTGCGTAAATACTATCAGCATCGCCGTGGCTCTTTTGCCTATCCCTTTTACGCTACCAACACTTTTCAGTTGTGCTGGCTGCCATTGCTCTAACATTGATTCTAATTTCGATTCCAGTAATTTGATTTCTTTTTGTAAGTGTGCCGTCATCTTTTCCAGCGATTTAATAGTGTCTTTGCTAGGAACAGGAAGCAGCCGTAAGCTGTGCAACTGGTTGTTGAATCGTTTGATCTGTTCTGTATATTCCCTGATGGTGTTATAGAGCTGTTTGCTCTCAAAGTAAGCACTGTCGGGCATCTCCCAATACGGCGGACGTTGCTCTATCGCATACCGGCATATCCATGCAGCATCTTTTTTATCACTCTTGTTGCGTTCAAGATGCATTTGGATATACCGCTTAATAGAAAGGGCATTCACCACACTTAATTGGCAACCATGCTCATGCAGATAAAAAGCCAGGCGGATGTAATACACCCCGGTAGCTTCCATTACAAAATGATAGCCAACTCCGGTGTGCTCCAAAATCTTTTCAAACCCCTTGTTATTGTTACCTACCTCCAAATGAAACAACTCTCCTAGGTTGTTTTGATAACTTACATCCAGCTTCGTGTAGGAAACATCGATACCACAGCATAATTTTTTTACTTCCATAGCCATTTGTTTTTTGAAGTGATTGTAGTATTTTTAATACAAGTAAAAAACAAACGAAAGAACACTCTTACACTGTGCTATCTATCCTACTGCAAGCTTTGAATATTGCTTGTTGAACTGTTCAGCATCTGGTAAGAAAAAGGGCGGTGACTATCATGTTGTAAAGGCTAATGACCTATGCGGTTTGTCAGTCTTATTCCGCCCTTTGTTCTTTCTAAAATTGTTCTTTACTTCTTACCTAAATTTAATGAATTGTAAACATAGGAGGCGGTTTGCTGCCAGGCCGTGCAGGCAGCAAGCCGGGGTCGTTATCTCCCAATCTCCGCCAACACCATCTTCGTACATTGTTTCTTTCTTTTATCAGGATACTCAAATTTTAAATCCGGAAGTATTTTGTAAATTAGCAACATGAATCCTGTTCAGCATAATATGGAGAGTATTAAAAATCTTTGCCGTCGGCATAGGGTGAGAAAGCTTTTTGTCTTTGGCTCGGTGTTGTCCGGTTCTTTTAATGCCGGGAGTGATATTGATTTTATTGTTGATTTTTCTGCTATGGAAGTAAGTAAGTATGCGGATAATTATTTCGATTTGAAGTTTTCACTCGAAGACCTTTTACAAAGGCCAATAGATATGGTAGAGCAGCAAACAATCAGCAACCCATATTTTAAAATGGCTGTAGAGCAGCAAAAACAGCTTATCTATGAAGCTTGAGATAAAAACCAGGCTTTATCACATTCTTACTGCTATCAACTAGATTGATAGTTATATTAAAGATTTGCGAAGGTGA
>JANNCC010000145.1:0-14423 GCA_031386125.1 Chitinophagaceae bacterium | reverse complement strand
GAACTTATCAGTGACAGACCGCTGGATCTCAACCTTCGCGAAATAGCGGAATGCATTAAATTGTTTCCGGACCGGGCCATGATTGTTTCGCTCATGGCGGATAACAGCCGGGAGAAATGGCATGAGTTGATCATGCAGGTCCAAGATACCGGGGCGCATGGATTGGAACTGAACTTCGGTTGTCCCCATGGCATGACAGAAAGAGGTATGGGTGCTGCGGTTGGACAAGACCCTGGGATAGCCTGCATGGTGGTGGAATGGGTAATGGAAGCGGCAACGATTCCTGTTATTACTAAACTCACACCGAATGTACATTCTGTTGTACCAACAGGTCGTTCTGTAGTGAAAGCCGGAACGAATGCATTGTCATTAATTAATACGATACAATCTGTTACGGGTATTGATTTGGATACACTAGTACCGAATCCTTATGTCGCAGGTAAATCTGTCTTTGGTGGTTATTGCGGCCCCGCCGTAAAACCGATTGCATTAAAAATGCTGACGACAATTGCACAGGATGATTTGACGAAGAAAGTTCCCATTTCTGGCATCGGCGGTATCAGTACCTGGAAAGATGCAGTGGAGTTTATGTTGCTTGGTGCAAGTAATGTGCAGGTGTGTACCGCTGCTATGAAACATGGTTTTCGTATTATTGAAGATATGTGTGAAGGTTTGAACAACTGGATGGATGAAAAAGGTTTTAAAACATTAGATGACTTTATTGGCAAATCTGTTGATACCATCACTCACTGGGAAGACCTTGATATCAACTATCATCATATCGCTAAAATAAACCAGGATAAATGTATTCATTGCGGTCTTTGTTACATTACCTGTGAAGACACATCCCACCAGTCTATCAATCTTGAATACGGAAAGCCGTATAACAAATACACTATTAAAGAAGAAGACTGTGTCGGCTGCAATCTTTGCCAGTTAGTTTGCCCGGTTGATGATTGTATTACGATGGAAGAACATCGGGTGGCTCCGGAATATATCAACTGGATTGAATGGCAGAAAAGGGGTTTGCCGCTGAATGATCATTAAAGCCCATCCCGGCCTTCCCGAAGGGAAGGGAAACAATTATCTTTCTGCCCTGGAACTTTCCCAAACACTAAAAACAAAAAAAATGAAAACAAAAATATTTTTCACCCTTGCCTTCCTTGCTACCTTCTTTCTTGGCTTTGCATTTAAAGCTGTCATCAACAAACCCGGTAAAGATCCGGCCTTTAAAAAAGTAACCGGTATTGGCGGAATCTTTTTCAAGTGCATGGATCCTAAAGCGGTAAGGGAATGGTATAAGAAACATCTTGGTTTCGAAACCAACCAATACGGAGCTGTATTTGAATGGAGACAGGGAGCAGACAGCTCGCAAAAAGGATTTACCCAATGGAGCCCTTTTTCTGAAAAGACAAAATACTTTGAGCCTTCCACCCGGGATTTCATGATCAATTACCGGGTTGCTGATTTAGAAGCATTAATTGAACAGTTGAAAAAAGATGGAGTCACGGTTACCGACAGTATTCAAACGGTTGACTATGGCAAGTTTGTTCACATCATGGATTTAGAAGGAAACAAACTCGAATTGTGGCAGCCTAACGATATCGAATTCGAAAAGCTGGGAGTGCAGATGGGCGCAAAGACGATTAAATAAAAAAACGGTCGATCATTTCAGTTCAACTGTGGACTTCCCCGGCTGCCGAGCCTATAATTATTTTAAAATTTGAATTCTAAATTTTAAATGAATTCAAAATTCAACATTTAAAATTCAAAATAAGCTTCAATAGATTTGTACCTTCCCCTAAAAGATTCAATATGTCAACCAACAGCGTAACACTACACAGAGTTCTTAAAACAAGTCCAGAAAAGGTTTATCGTGCCTTTACTGATGCCAATGCCATGGCATCCTGGCTTCCGCCTTATGGGTTTTTATGTGTTGTTCATAACATGGATGCGAAAGTTGGTGGGACTTACAAAATGTCCTTTATCAATTTTTCTACTGGCAATGGACATTCTTTTGGCGGAAAATTTTTGGAATTGAAGCCGAATGAATTTTTAAAGTACACCGATGCATTTGATGATCCGAATTTGCCGGGAGAAATGATCACTTCCGTTTGGATTAAGAAAGTTTCTGCCGGTACGGAACTTAAAGTGACACAGGAAGGTATTCCCGCTATGATACCAGCAGATATGTGTTATTTGGGATGGCAGGAATCATTGGAAAAATTAAAAAAATTAGTAGAACCGGAAATTCCAGATGCTTAATCCAAATGAACAAAGACATCCGCAAATACAACAACACCCAATCAACCACCGACAAAAAAATCTGCAACCTGCTGGCTCAAGAAATCAGTGCTCATTTACCTGAGGCAGAAGATAAAATCTGGCATGCACACCCAGTCTGGTTTTTAGAGGGCAATCCCATCGTTGGCTACAGCAAATTAAAAGCAGGCATACGGTTAATGTTCTGGAGTGGTGCAGGCTTTGATGAACTCGCCTTACAACCGGGTACAGGAAAATTCAAAGACGCATCCATCACTTATACCTCCGAAGAAGAGATCAATACAAAAGACCTGAAACGCTGGCTAAAAAAATCCCGGGACATTCAATGGGATTATAAAAACATCGTAAAGCGAAAAGGCGTGCTGGAAAGATTAAAATAAAAAAGAACCGTCGCTTTATTAAATCGAGCAATGCAACGAAGTTTTTCTTAGCGGCTTTATTAATTACGTCTTTGCATGAAATCTCCCAGCCAATCTTCGCAATTCCGTAACTTGTAAAGCCAAACACTGCCAGACATGAAAACTCTGAAAAATTTTTTAAAAATCGCAAGTATCACCTTCCTGACGCTGATACTCCTTGCATTTTTAATACCCATTGTTTTCAAAAAACAAGTTCAGGCATTGGTAAAAAGAGAAATCAACAAACAACTGAATGCCACGGTTGATTTTGAAGATGTAAAGCTTTCCCTGTTCCGCCATTTTCCTAAAGCCACCATCTCTATAAAGAATTTGACCATTATTGGGAAAGGTGAATATGCTAAAGACACATTGATTGCTGCTGAAAAGATTGATGTTACTGCCGGTTTATTCAGTGTGCTGAAAGGAAAGAACATCAAAGTGCAGGGAATTTATGCACAATCGCCCCGCATACATTTATTAATGAACCAGTTTGGCAGGGCCAACTGGGATATTGCCAAATCATCAACCGATACCAGCAGTTCAAAAGACACAAGTGCTTCTGATTTTAAACTATCGCTTAAGAATTATAAAATAAGCGATGGCTATCTTGTTTATTCGGATAAACAGGCGAATTCATATTTAGAGTTGAACAACCTTAATCACCGGGGCAGCGGTAATCTTGCTGCTGATGTGTTTACACTTTCTACGTCCACAGCATCTCCGTCTGCATGGTACACACAGGATGATATTCCCTATCTCATTAATACAAAAACAGACCTGGATGCTGACATAAAGATTGATACCCGGACAAACACTTATACTTTCAAAACAGATGATGTAAAGCTCAACGACCTGGAACTTTCTGTTGAAGGCTTTGTTCAGCTGTTGAATGGTGGAGCAGTTAAAACAGACATCAAATTCAGTTCCCCTACCAATAACTTTAAGAATATTCTTTCCATGATTCCTGCTGTTTACACAAAAGATTTTGCAAACATTAAAACCAGCGGCGATGCTTCTTTCAATGGCTTTGTAAAAGGTATTTCATCCAAAGATCAGATGCCTGGGTATGAGATAAACCTTGTCGTTAAAAATGGTTCCTTCCAATATCCTGATTTGCCAAAGCCTGTAAAGAATATCAACTTAACGCTTCATGCAATAAACCCGGATGGCAAGCCGGATAATTCAGTGATAGATGTATCCAAAGGACATCTGGAAATGGATAACGAGCCTTTTGACTTTCATTTTATTTATAAAAATCCTGAAACTGTTCAATACCTGGATGCAGGTGCAAAAGGAAAATTAGATTTATCGCAATTATCAAAATTTATCAAATTGGAGAAAGGGACTAAATTGAGCGGCCTGGTATGGGCTGATGCTTTTGTAAAAGGCCCTTTAAAGGCATTGCAGCAACAATCAGGTTCATTCACTGCCGGCGGGTTCTTTGATATTAAAAATCTCTTCTATTCAGATAATAATTTCCCTCAACCAATACAAAACGGAAATATAAAAGCCACATTGGCCAACACAGGTGGCATAGCTGATAAAACTGTCATTGATATTTCAGCCGGTCATATTGAAGTAGGGAATAATCCGCTGGATTTTACTTTACAATTACGAAACCCTGTTTCTTCTGTTAATTTTTCGGGTCATGCAAAAGGCAGGTTTGTATTAGACCATCTTAAACAGTTTACAAAATTGGCATCCGGTACCGCCATTAGCGGCTTGCTAAATGCTGATATGGATTTTGCAGGCAGTCAATCAGCTATTAAGAAGGGTGAGTATGATAAAATAACATTGATTGGCAATGCCGACCTGGCTAATATCAACTATACTTCAAAAGACTATCCAACCGGTATCAGTATCCCCGCTTCACAATTAGTGTTCAATACAAAAAACGTAACGCTGAGTAATCTTACCGGAAAATATCTCAACACCAACTTCACGGCCAATGGCACTATGAACAATCTTGTAGGTTATGCCATGCAGGGACAACCCTTAACCGGCAATCTAACTGTAACAGCGGATAAAATGAATCTGAACGACTGGATGGGAACACAAGCTTCTTCTTCTGCCGAAAGCCTTTCTACTACTTCAAGTAGCAGTAGTGGTAAGCCGTTTCTTGTTCCGGCTGGTATCAATTTGACAGTCAATACCTCCGTGCAACAATTAAAGTACGACAAGGTTGATTATACCGATATAAGCGGTGCCCTGATAATGGCTGATGAAAAAGTCACTTTGCAAAATATAAAAACAGAAGCATTGGATGGTAGCATTATTATCAATGGTTCTTATTCTACAAAAATAAATAAGATAAAGCCCGACATCAGTTTAAGCTATGATATAAAGAACATGGATGTGCAGAAAGCATTTTTTTCTTATAATACGAGTCAGTCACTGATGCCGATTGGAAAATTTCTGTCGGGTAAATTGCATTCCCAGCTTTCAATGGTTGGTAACCTGGATGGAAAAATGATGCCGGTTTTAAACAGCCTTACCGGGAAAGGCAACCTGTTGATGCTGGAAGGTGTTTTGGCAAAATTTGCCCCGCTGGAGAAAATAGCAGCTGTGCTGCAAATAGACCGGCTGAAATCAATCAGTGTAAAGGATATAAAAAATTACATTGAATTCAGCAACGGTAAAGTGTGGGTAAAACCATTCATGGTTAAAATAAAAGATATTGAAATGGAAATCGCCGGTTTTCACGGCTTCGACGAGTCTATAGATTATGCCATTAAAATGAAACTCCCAAGAACTGTGATGGGGACAAAAGGAAATACTTTAGTGAATGATCTCGTCGCTAAGGCAAAAGCAAAAGGAGTCCCAGTCACGATGGGAGAAACGGTGAATCTGAGTCTTAAAGTAACGGGCAGTATCAGCAACCCCTCTGTATCGGTGAACCTGAAAGAAATGGCTGGCGATGCCATGAAGGAGATTGAAAAACAAGCGAAAGATTTTGCCAAGGCAAAACTGGATAGTGCCACACAAAAAACTAAAGATTCCCTGAATGCTATAAAAAAACAAGTAGAGGATAAGGCAAAAGAAAAACTGGCCGATGCCGGAATAGACACCGCCAACCTGTCTATAAAAAATGCTCAAGACACGTTGAAGAAGAGAGTTACAGATACGCTGAAGAAAAAAGTAATAAAAAAATTGTTTGGGAACTAAATTATTGGTTTCTCAAAAATTCAATAGACCCTTGAAAAATCAAGAGTCTATTTGAATTGGTCGGGACGACAAGATTCGAACTTGCGACCCCCAGCACCCCATGCTGGTACGCTACCGGGCTGCGCTACGTCCCGAACATTTTTACTCAAAAGAGTAGTTAGTAGGGACAGCAAAAGTAGGGTTTTTGTAATTTCTTTGAACCAAAAACAACCTTTAACTTCGCCCCTTAATGAAGCTACTCATTAAGCAAGCCCGGGTTATTGACCCCCACTCTACCTTCAACGGACAATTAGCTGATATTTTTATTGAGAATGGAATCATTACACAAATAACTAATACCATTTCTACTAAAGCAGATAAAGAAATAAATATCAAAGGCCTCCATGTATCACCGGGTTGGGTGGATGTGTTTGCCAGCTTTGCCGACCCCGGTTTTGAATTCAAAGAAACCCTGGAAACAGGTGCTGCCGCTGCTGCTGCGGGAGGTTACACCGATGTGATGGTGATTCCGAATACCAACCCCGTCATTCATAATAAATCCAGCGTTGAATACATTATTCAAAAAAGTAAATCATTGCCGGTAAACATTCATCCCATCGGCGCCATTACAAAAAACACCGAAGGAAAAGAACTGGCCGAAATGTATGATATGAAAGCCAGCGGTGCCATTGCTTTTAGTGATGGAATAAATTGTATTCAATCAGCCGGCCTTCTGGTAAAAGCTTTGCAATATGTAAAAGCATTTGACGGCATATTAATACAGATGCCCGATGATAAAAGCATCAACCCGCATGGGCTGATGAATGAAGGGATAATATCTACACAACTGGGCCTGCCCGGTAAACCAGCCATGGCGGAAGAATTAATGGTAGCAAGAGATATAAAACTGGCAAGGTATGCCGAATCAAAATTGCATTTCACTGGAATCAGCACAAAAAAATCACTCGAATATATTAAAAGAGGTAAAGAAAGCGGCGCTGCTGTAAGTTGCTCCATCACTCCTTACCATCTCTACTTTTGCGATGAGGATTTGCAGGAATATGATACCAACCTGAAAGTGAATCCACCACTTCGCAGCAAAGAAGAAAGAGAGGTTTTGAAAAATGCCTTAACAAACGGTACGGTAGACTGTATCGCTTCACATCATCTGCCACATGAATACGACAGCAAAGTGTTGGAATTTGAATATGCCAAATTCGGAATGATCAGTTTGGAAACAGCCTTCGCTGTTTTGCAGACATCTGTTCCATCCCTTCAACCAGAAAAATGGGTGGAGCTTTTGTCAATCAACCCCCGCCAAATATTTGGATTGGAACAAGCATCTATAAAAGTAGGAAGCAAAGCATCGCTTACTTTGTTTGAACCCGGGAAAAAATGGACGGTTACTGAAAAAGATATTTATTCAAAATCGAGAAACTCTCCTTTCATTGGAAAAGAACTGACAGGAAAAGTGGCCGGTATTATTAACGGCGATAAAATTGTGTTGTCTTAATCAATTGCATGAAACTATCCCCCTTAATTAAAGGATTAATAACTTCTGCGGTGATGATTGGCTTTTCGCTTATCGCTTACTATTTCATTCCGAAAAAGTCACCCTTACATTGGCTGGTATATGCAATATATGCTTTGGGTATCTGCTGGACATTAATTGCATGGAAAAATTCACCCTCCTGCTCCGGCAAATTTGGCGAGGGTTTTAATACCGGTTTCAGGTGTTTTATTGTAGCCACACTGCTGATGACCTTCTACAGTTTTACATTTAATAAAATGCACCCTGAGTTTGCTGAAGAATCCGCCAAATTATATAAGGAGCAGCAACTATCAATAAAAAATACTTCAAAAACACCAGACCAAATAGATGCTGAAGCAATCCGTTACAAAAAAGGCTATGCCATGGCCGTCGTTTATGGTTCTATTTTCGGATATTTGATAATTGGTGCGGCAGTAACGGCTGCTGTATCTGTTTTATTAACCAGGAGAAAATAATTAATGGACTTATCCATCGTCATACCACTTATAGATGAAGCAGAATCGCTGCCGGAATTAACGGCATGGATTGAAAAAATAATGAATGAAAACAAATATACCTACGAAGTTATTTATGTGGATGATGGTAGCAGCGACAATTCATGGGAGGTGATTGAACAGCTACGGTCAAAGAACCCTAATATCAAAGGCATTAAATTTCAACGCAACTATGGAAAGTCCGCCGGGTTAAATGAAGCCTTCCGTGCTGCTACCGGAGATGTGGTGATAACAATGGATGCCGATTTACAAGACAGTCCCGACGAAATTCCTGAACTCAGAAAAATGATCGTAGAACATGGTTTCGACATGGTTAGCGGTTGGAAAAAGAAACGCTACGACAATACACTGACAAAAAATATTCCTTCCAAATTTTTTAATGCTGTTACCCGAAAAGTATCGGGTATTAAATTACATGATTTCAACTGCGGATTAAAGGCATATAGTAACCGGGTAGTAAAAGGTGTGGAAGTGTATGGTGAAATGCACCGCTATATTCCAGTGCTGGCCAAATGGGCCGGCTTCAAAAAGATTGGTGAAAAGGTAGTGGAGCACCGTGCCAGGAAATATGGCGTATCAAAATTTGGCTGGAGAAGATTCGTAAACGGGTTTTTAGATTTACTTTCCATCTCCTTTGTCGGAAAATTTTCTAAAAGACCAATGCACTTTTTTGGCTTATGGGGATCGCTGTTTTTTATGGTGGGTCTTGGTATTTCTATTTACCTGGTCATTTCAAAAATTATTGACTCTGATTTTCCTTTAACAAACCGGCCCGGTTTTTTCCTGGCCCTCACTTCACTCATAATAGGGATGCAGTTGTTCCTTGCAGGATATATTGGCGAACTGATTTCCCGGAATTCAACCAGCCGCAATGCGTATTTAGTTGAAAAGAAAACCGGGCTGTAATGGCAAAAGTCATTATTATAGGACCCGGCCATCCTTTGCGGGGCGGTTTGGCCACTTTTAACCAACGGCTTGCCAAGGAATTCAATGACGGGGGGTATAACTGTTCCATTTATTCTTTTTCGCTACAGTATCCCTCTTTCATTTTTCCCGGCACCACACAATACACAGATGAACCTGCACCGGAAAATCTGGTGATACATACTGTTATTAATTCTATCAACCCGTTTAACTGGCTAAAAATTGGCAACCGGCTTAAAAAAGAAAGGCCGGATATTATTATTGTTCGTTTCTGGTTGCCATTGATGGGTCCGGCGTTAGGAACAATATTGAGAAGAGTAAGAAAGAACAAGCACACAAAAACCATTTGCATTGCAGACAATGTAATACCACATGAAAAAAGATTCGGAGATAAAATTTTTGCTAGGTACTTTCTGAAAAGCTGTGATGCATTCATCACCATGAGTGAAAAGGTGATGGGTGACTTAAGGTTGTTTGAAAAAACAAAACCAGCACAACTGGTTTCTCATCCCCTGTATGATAATTTCGGTGCTGCAATCTCAAAAGAAGAAGCAAGAGGAAAGCTAGGTCTCAATAGCCAGGAATCAATCATTCTGTTTTTCGGTTTTATCCGTAAGTACAAAGGGCTTGATTTGTTATTTGAAGCAATGGCAGATGAAAGAATAAAGAAAGCCGGAATTAAACTGATGGTAGCAGGAGAGTTTTATGAAGATGCTAAACAATACCAGGAACAAATTGAGAAGCTGGGTATAAAAGATCAGTTGATACTAAGAACAGATTTCATTCCTGATAGCGAAGTAAAACTTTATCTATGCGCTGCTGATGCAGTGATACAACCATACCGTAATGCTACACAGAGCGGCGTCACCCCTCTCGCCTATCATTTTGAAAAGCCGATGGTAGTCACTAATGTCGGCGGCCTTCCTTCTTTGGTGCCGGATGGAAAGGTCGGTATTGTGGTGGAGCCAACTCCTACGGCTATTGCTGATGGAGTCCTGAAATTCTACCAATTAGGAGAAAATTATTTTATTCCCCATCTTCGCAATGAGAAAGTAAAATATAGTTGGGCCACAATGGCCAGTACTATTTCTCAATTAGCAAATGATATACAGAAGTAAAGCCCCATTGCGAATCGGATTAGCCGGTGGCGGCACAGATGTAAGCCCCTACTGCGATTTATTTGGTGGTGCCATATTAAATGCCACCCTTTCACTCTATGCTAATGCCACTATTGAGCCGATGGCAGGAAATAAGATTATGCTGGAAGCTATTGACAGAAACGAAGAACAACAATTCGATTGGACATCAGCATTACCCATCAACGGCACATTGGATTTGCTAAAAGGCGTTTATAACCGCATTCAAAATGATTATGGAATAAAAGAACAGGGTTTTCGCTTATCAACTTTTGTTGATGCCCCTGCCGGTTCAGGATTGGGAACATCGTCTACCCTTGTAGTGGCAATCATCGGGGCTTTTACAGAAATGCTTCGTCTTCCATTGACTGAATATAAAATGGCACATTACGCCTATGAAATTGAGCGAAGTGATTTGAACCTGGCAGGTGGCAGGCAGGATCAGTATGCTGCCACATTCGGAGGTGTGAACTTCATGGAGTTTTATGCCGATGATAAAGTTACCGTTAATCCGCTGCGGGTAAAACAAGAGCATTTATTTGAGCTGGAAAATAATCTTTTGCTCTACTACACTTCTACCAGCCGTGAATCGGCAGATATAATCAGGAAGCAAAGTAAGAACGTAACAGATAATAAAGAGAAATCAATTGAAGCGATGCACCATCTGAAAGAACAGGCCAGTATGATGAAGGAAGCCCTGTTGAAAGGACGGTTGAATGAAATCGGCGAGATTCTTGACTATGGTTTTCAGCAGAAAAGACAGATGGCAGAAGGTATAAGCAATCCGTTGATGGAGGATATTTATGAAACTGCAAAGAAGGCCGGGGCAACCGGCGGTAAAATATCTGGTGCTGGTGGCGGTGGATTTATGATCTTTTACTGTCCCGTTAATACAAAATACAAAGTGATCAAAAGTTTGGAGAACTTTGGAGGACAGCATCGTAACTACCAGTTTGTGGAGCATGGATTAAAGACATGGACTGTTTAGAATTGAGTGGTGGGCTGGGAAAAAAATTAGTTAAATACAAATTATGGACAAAATTAAAAGTATAATTCAGGCTTCGATTGATACAAAGCAGCAAATTCTGCAAAATGAAGAACTGATCAGCACTATTGAAAAAGTAGCAGAGGCAGTCACCAATGCATTTAAAAAAGGGAACAGAGTTTACTTCTGTGGCAATGGTGGCAGTGCCGCCGATGCACAACATCTGGCTGCTGAATTTTCTGGCCGGTTTTACACCGACCGGAAAGCATTACCAGCTGAGGCGTTGCATTGCAACACCTCTTACCTTACAGCAGTTGCCAATGATTATGGCTATGATGTTGTTTATTCAAGAATGATTGATGGTATAGGCGAAAAAGGAGATGTGCTGATTGGGCTTTCCACCTCGGGAAATTCTGCCAATATCACAAAAGCATTTGAAGTGGCAAAAGAAAAAGGAATTGTTACCATTGCCTTTACCGGCATTACCGGCGGGCAGATGAAATCCTTCACCGATTATCTTATTAATGTTCCTTCAACTGACACACCCCGCATACAGGAAAGCCATATCACCATCGGTCATATTATTTGCCAGTTAGTGGAAGAAAAAATATTTGCCTCCATCCCCTAAAGGGGAATTTATAGAAACTTATATGAAACAAAACGGTTCAGAACAGAGTGACTCGTTGAAAGCCCCCTTTAGGGCAACTGAGCAAAGCGAAGGTTGCGAACGTAGTTCAGGGGGCATTAAAGAAGCAATTATTCTCGCAGGTGGTTTGGGAACAAGACTCCGTGATGCAGTTCCTGACCTTCCAAAATGTATGGCACCGGTTGCCGGCCGTCCGTTTCTTTTTTATGTCATCAACTATCTCAGGAGTCAGGGTATTGAAAAATTTATTTTTTCATTAGGTTATAAACATGAGTTAATTGAAGAATACCTGCACACAAATTTTTCAACACTTATCTATCAATGTGTAATAGAAGATGAACCACTTGGCACCGGCGGAGCAATTAAACTGGCTTGTGCAAAAGTAACTGACGACAATGTTCTCATTACAAATGGTGATACCCTTTATAAAATCAATATTGAAGAGCTGGCTGCGATTCATCATGCCAATGCTGCCGACGCAACATTGACACTGAAATTGATGAGTAACTTTGACCGTTATGGCATTGTAGAAACAGACGACAACAATCTCATAACTAAATTTTGTGAAAAACAATTCTGTAAACAGGGTAATATCAACGGGGGCACTTACCTGCTGAATGTTATGTCCTTTATAGAAAAGGACTGGCCTTCTGTTTTTTCTTTTGAAAAAAATTTTCTGGAAAGCAACCGTTTTAGGCTATACGGTTCTGTACAAAATGAATTTTTTATTGACATTGGCATACCTGAAGATTTTAACCGGGCACAATCAGAATTAAGCAGCCAGCCAATTAACCTGGATAGCATTGATAAAAGCTGGACAATTTTTTTAGACCGTGACGGGGTGATAAATGAAGATAAAATCGGTAGTTATATATTTAAACCGGATGAATTCCATTTTATGAAAGGAGCACCGGAGTTATTTAAAAAACTAACAGAGAAATTCGGTCATATAATTGTTGTTACCAACCAACGGGGTGTTGGCCGTGGCTTAATGACAGAAGACGACTTAACAGTCATTCATAACAAGATGCTTGCAGGAATAAATGCTGTTGGCGGTAAAATTGACGGTATCTATTTTGCCCCGGCTATTGTAAACAATGACCCGATGAGGAAGCCCAATCCGGGTATGGCATTCCGGGCTAAGGTTGATTTTCCTTCTATTGATCTTTCGAAATCCATTATGGTTGGCAATAAGCACAGCGATATGCTTTTTGGCAAAAATGCCGGGATGTACACCGTATTTATAGCTACTACTAACCCCGAAGTTCTGTTTCCACACCCCGATATTGACCTTAGATTCGGTTTATTACAGGATTTTGTCAAAGCTTTATAGCCCTCAGCAAAATTTTACAACCCTTTTACCGTTGTATGCATCTGTATAAAACGGTAACTTAGTCTTACAAATTCAAAAAAATCCTGGTGAAAGAAATGCTTCTCAAACTCTCTTTACTGTTTACCCTCTTGTTGTCTTTTTCTGTAGTCACCTTCTCACAGAAAATTACTACGGCTGACCTGAAAAAGCTAAGGGCTAAAGAGGACACTCTAAAAGACTACTCTTTCTATCTGAACACCGATACGCTTACAGAAGATAGAATGATTTCGGATAGTATCTTTACCAAAACATTAGTGAGGGCATTGCAAATAAAAAATTCCTTTTATTACCCTTTTGATTCGGTTGTTGGTATTTCTAAAATGTATGCCCCGGATACCTCTTTCCGCATTTTTTCCTGGGTAATTGCTTATGATGATTATTATGCCCGTCAACGGGGTGCCATCCAATTAAGGACAGCCGACGGCTCGTTGAAATTGCTCCCACTAAGAGACTTTTCAGAGTTTACAGATAAGCCGCTTGACTCAGTTCGCACCAGCCGCAACTGGATTGGTGCTATGTATTATAATATTATCAAAACGCAGCATAAGGGCAAAAACTACTACACCCTTTTTGGCTTTGATAATAACAGTGCCATGAGCAGTATGAAATGGATTGACGTATTAACTTTTAATGAAAAAAATGAGCCGTTGTTTGGCGGCCCCTTTTTTACGTATGAAAAAGATTCTATTCCAAAACCAACTCAATACCGATTTGGGATAGAATTTAAAAAAGGGGTAAGAGTATTGGTCAATTATATTGAAGAGCTTCAAATGATTTTAGTTGACCATCTCGTTTCTGAAACAGATCAACCTGAACTAACCTGGACTTACATCCCCGATGGCGATCAGGAAGGATATAAATGGGAGAATGGAAAATGGGTGCATATAGACAAAGTTTTTACTTTTAAACTCCAGGATGGGCAGGCACCTGTCGGCGACCCGTTGCTTGATTCGAAAGGCAAGCGAAATGAAATCAAGCTGCAGGAAAAAACTGATAAGAATAAAGCCAACGAGAAAACAAAGAATCAACTCAATTACGACAACTAAGCCCTCCTTTTTTCTTTCCCCGTGCATTGGCTATCTTTATGGCTAATGGAGAAAGCCACAACAAATATTCACCCCCCTTCGGGTATTTCGCTGGGATTTAAAGAGTTATGGCAGTACCGTGAGCTTTTCTACTTCTTTACCTGGCGGGATATTAAAGTCAAATACAAACAAACCTACCTGGGAGTGCTGTGGGCATTGCTTCAACCGCTGGGGATGATGCTCATCTTTACTTTTATTTTTTCCAAAACATTAAAGATTGAAACCGGTGCCATCCCCTACCCTGTTTTTGTTTTATCGGGTTTGATATTATGGGGGCTTTTCAACAGTTCCGTTTCTCATGCCGCCGAAAGCATGATTCAGAATGCCGGAATTATCAAAAAAATCTATTTCCCCCGGTTAATCATTCCTTGTTCTTCAATTCTTGTTGCATTATTTGATTTCCT